>CAYUOI010000006.1:0-17533 GCA_964446365.1 uncultured Candidatus Saccharibacteria bacterium
CTTTAAGCTGGGGAGCTTCCAGCGGCGCCAAGTGGTATCAGCTTTACCGTAACGACCGACTTTTTGCTGACGGGCTTACATCGACAACATACAACAACACTGGCTTGGCTTGTAAAACTAATTATAAATATTTGATAAACGCCGTTAATGATGTCGGCAGTACGGCCTCTAACACTATCAATGTCGTTACCAGCGATTGTCCAGTGGCGCCACCTAGCGGCGGTGGATCGGGCGGTTCATCGGGTGGTTCCTCTGGCGGGAGTTCCGGTGGTACTGGTGGAAGTTCCAGTGGCCATACTTCTACTCCGGCGTCGCCGCATATTCAGGGTAGCAATAATACTCCCCAGGGAGCGCCCGACACAACATCTCCGCCGGCGCCGGCTAATTTCAAGGCTGAATTGGATAATACTTCTACCGCTGTGCAGCTATCGTGGGATGCTGTTATCGATTCTAGCGGCATAAAAGCCTATCAACTTGATCGCTCCACCGATCAGCAAACCTGGCAGACTTTAACAAGCGACAAAACCGATACGACTTATCTTGATTCAACTACCAGCTTCAGTACCCGCTATTTCTACCGCGTGCGAGCCACCGATAACGCCGGCAATAATTCGGATTTTGCCAGTACGGACGTCACCATGTCCGGCTTTGCAGCTAACGTCTTCCCGGATCGTGACAGCACAGTTAATGATGAGGCCAACAATATAGCCGTCAAAATACCGGCTGGCGCTATGACAGAAGCTGCCCAGTGCAGCGTAGTCAGCAACCCCAACATTTTGCCGCCCAGCCTAAAAGGCTATAAGGCAGTTGACGGTCCATATGAATTGCTCTGCAAAAACCAAGCCGGCAGCGAAATTGCGCCTAACAAACAGTACAGCATTAACTGGACTACCAGCGCCAATGCCCGCAAAGGTATTAAACAGGTAGAATACTTCAGCCATAACGGATCTGATTGGAAGGCGTTGAAGGTTACCTCACGTAATAAGAAACAGCGCACTGACCAAGTGCAAGTTGAGGGTGCCACTGTCTTTGCGGCAGTTGGTAAGATCAAGCACACCTCAATAATTGTAAAAATCCTGCTGATCTTCCTGATACTGGCCGGCATCGGCGCAATAATTGTCTTCATCCTGGCCATGCGCGCCCGCCGACAGCAAACAAACCGCTACGACGACTATATTCATAAAGAATATGGGATCTAAGAATATTAAACTTGAACATTGAATCAAGGGTAATAAAGCGTTACACTTTAGCGTAAGCATAATAAGTGTGTTGACATGCAATTTTTGAAGAAAAAACAAGCTAAAATTATTAAAGCTGACTCCAATACTAGTCTACCGTTAGAAAATGACGTAAAGGATGTGACGACTGGTGGGAATTGGCAGCCACGCCTAAATGCTAAAAACGGCTTACGCCTGGCGATTTTATTATTAATGTTGGTCATTTTGTTCGGTGTCGTACAAATGGTGCGCAGCCGAAACGCATATGCAGTAGTTGATGGCCAAACCATTAGTAAGCAAACGTTTGCCCAAGCTAAAGCGGCCAACCAGAACTTTGCCGCCAAAGTCAGTCTAGTACCGCCTGAAATTAAAGACGTCACTACCTATACTCGCAACCAGCTAATACTAGACGCAGCGCTACAGAACGAAGCCGCCAAAGCCAAGGTTAACGTCAGCAAATCAGAAATCGACGCCAAATTATTTATTCTTGCTTTGAAAGACGGCAAGTCAGCCTTTGGCCGCGACGGTTACAAGAAGTCTCTTGGCTGGAGTGATAGCGATGTTGACCGTTATGGCCGCATTAAAGTGTTGCAAGATAAACTAGCCAGCCGCGAACTCAAATACTTAGATATTCTCCAAGCTGCTACCTATTGGTCAGAGATTCCCGGGATGACGCTAGCTCAAGCCGAAGCCCAAGCCAAACAAACACTGACGGATCGGGGGGAGCCGCTGTTCAAAGACCATAAAACAGTCTATGAAATATTGGCGGGCAACGATGCCATAACCGGAAATGGCAAACCATCTACGCCTACTTTTATAAATGTTAACCGGCTACGACTAATTGACGCCCAGCAAATTGGTGAAGTACAGGCCGCCCAAATAACGAAGCTTAAAAAAGTTGGTGATTACACACCGGTCAGCCGTGGAGATGCGGCTTTTTATTTTATAGACCGGCTAGAGGGTAAGGGAACTGGCAGTTATAAGTCGTGGGAAGATCTTACGGCAGCCGCCAGCCAACGCGCCACAATTTACAAGAGCGGCTTTGATCTGCGCCGGCTAGCAGCGGGGTTAAATTAAAATGAACTTTGCTATTAATATTCATGAATTGACCTGGCCCAAAAAGCTTATATTTGCTGCCATTTTGACACTGAGCATGACTACCTTGTGGACGGCTGTACACGCACGCGCGGTTTCCGCCTACGGCATTTCGGGGGCAGTTATCTACGAAGGTTTTGATTCGGAAAGCTTACGGCCTTTCCCAAGCAGTTGTATACGGATGAGCGTAAATGGTTTTCCGGCGGGAAGTAATCCTACAACCGGATCTGATTTCCAGGGTCTCTCTGGTGTTCCACATGTTAGTACTTTTGTGCCAGGGGTCGGACTTAGTTCTTCATTTACCTGCTGGGGAAGAAGCTACACGATGAACCGCAGTGCGTACTGTAGTGATGCCGAATGCAACACTGCCAACAACTGGCCACACGTCAACACTAGCGCAGATGTCGTTGCCTTTCCGCCTTCAACCAGGCTTGATTTCCGGTGGTACTTCCAGGGGCCCATCCCGCCGCGGAACTATAGTGTTAGTGGCGCTATGCTTTACGACGGCAATAACTGGTTACCTAATAATTGTTGGACGGTAACAGTAAGTAGTAGTAACGGTGGCGGCGGCTCGGCCAGCACCAACACCTGGGGCATTGGCAACATTCCATTCGGTAACCCTACGATAGATGCACCCCCTTCAGTTAGTTGTGCTGATGGTTTTACGTATAGTCTACAAAGTAGCAGTAATCCTGGTCCCACCGGCAACACCTATACCAGTGTCGTATGCTACAACAGCGGTATTGATAGTTCGAACCCAACGGGGAACTGTTCAGGCACCAGCAACCGATCCAGTACAGATTATAGTGGTTCGACGCGGCGCCAACCGGCAGACCCGAACTTCCAGAATCTCACAACCCCGCCGGGTTTAACTATCTATTACTATTATGTAAAACAGGTTCCGAAATACACAGTTCAGGGTCTGCGGACTTACAATAATGGCACGTCATCTTTTCCAACAGGTACGGGTTCCACGGGGGTGCATGAAAACAACACCGGCATTGATCTGAATACGCAGTGTAATCCGTTCGTTTTTCCTAATAGCGGCGGCGGCTGCGCTAGCAGCGGCGCATATGCCGGTCTAGTTCAAATTACCAACTCGCTAATTATTAACTATGGCGGTACAAAGTATTCAATTGTGGGCTACACCGGTAAGAACGGCGGCACTGCCAGCACGCTCTGCTATAACCATATTGTACCGGGATGCCCTGGTCCGAGTAGCGTGGATCTGTCACAGCTTCCGCCGCCTAATTATCAACGCGCACCGGCCGACCCTACTACCTTACCGGGCACTGCACCTTATTACATTGATGTTAAAACATTATACGAGCCGGCCTGCGCGAACTTCACTGTATATTCATTAGATGACACCGCCACTCTAAAGTATGCTATCCAGAATAATACCGGCTATACGCCATACCAGGGACCGCCGCAAGGCGGTGGTTATCCTAGCCGGGCCCACGCCGGAACAACCATAGGTAGCTCTATGAGTGGCGGCTTCAGCTCGGGTTGCGGAGGCAGTTGGATAGACCAGAGCACAGTATCGACCAGCTTTCCATCGTCAAGCATTACAACGCATGACTGTGATGCCGGTACGGTGGCGGCAGGCGGCGGTGGCTGCCCCAAGGAAACGATTTTGTATATGCCACCCGCCGATACCGCCAATGTGAGTCTGAGCCCTCCAGCGACGATACCGGCCAACGCGAATCACGCAAAACTTACGTTTATTCGCAACGCGGGCACAACGTCAGGCGCATCAATAGAGCAAGGCACAAGTGGTTGGCAAATTCCTCAATCTAATACACGTTTGTTCCCCAGCGCGACCAGCCCCACAAACATTGATGGCACAAGTGACTACCGATTAATCTACCATTACGTGGACTGCACCGATCCGGTACTGGCCGGCTCGTCCTATTGTCCGGTTCCTATACCTACCTGTCGCTTTGTGCCCGCGACGGCTGCGACAGTTAATTATGGCGATACTATTACACTCAATTGGGTGATTGAAACCGCAACGCCTAGTTCACAAAGATTTGACCCTGGTAGCGTAACTTTATCAACCAGTACAACCAGCCGAACGGTAACAGTCAATGGCAATACAACCTACACGGTTACTGTGGGCAATGCTTCCGGTTCAAATACGTGCAGCCGGCAGGTTAACCTCACGCCCCCCAGTTGCGGTGCCACGCCTATCAGCGTGCAAACAAACGACCCGGTATTTTTCCAGGGCTACTTGGGCAACAATTCTTATAGCTGGACGGCTAATGGTAGCGATACACCGACGTTCACGACTACTGGAACTTCGCAGCAGACGATTCATTATGCTGCTGCCGGCACTTTTAACGTCGTCGTGCAAAGTAATGGCCAGTCGGCAACTTGCCAAGTCATCGTCACCCAACCGCCCTTTGAGCCTTACGTCAGAGTCTATGGCGGCGATGTCGCCGCCGGCAGCGGCCTGGGCTCTAGCTGTAAGTCCTATGTGTCTTCAGTCAGCGACCCGGCCAAGATACTAGGCTTCAATAACGGCAGCGGGGCAGGCTCCGGTACCCAAATGGCTACCTTTGCACTCGATGTAATTGATGGCTTTAGCAGTGCCTCTGACCGTCCGGTGTCACCGGCGCCGCCCCCAACGCCGGCCAAAGGTCTGAGCTTTGCGAACATCACCGGCAATCCGACCTATGGCGGCAACTTTGACACCACGGCCGGAGCCAAACTCGGCTGCGCTACAGACTACCCGGTACCCACCACAAAGACACCCATATCTTCTTCACTGGCTTCGCCGGTTGATGTAGGTTCTTTAGGTACCGCCGGTAGCAATGTGAACTACACGCTGACCGGTTCACCGGCTGCCATTACCGGCGCTTCGCAAGTAGCTATTGGCAAGTCGGTAGCCATCTACTCAACCGCCAATGATGTCGTCATCAAGGGTCCGCAGATTAAGTATGAAGGTAGCGATACTAGTGATCCCAATGCCTGGTTTGACCCAGGCGACATACCGTCGTTTTACGTCATAGTCCGCGGCCACAACATTTACATAGACAGCAGCGTGCAGCGGCTGGACGGCGTATTCATAGCCCTGCCGGATGAAGTCACCGGCGCCGGCGGTACTATCTACACCTGCACCAATGGCAATAGCCTATGGCGCAACACTCCAACTACAGCCATAGATAGTCTAAATGGGCACTGCAATACTCCATTGACCATAAACGGCGCCTTTGTAGCCAAACGGGTTAAGTTCCAGCACACCTTCGGCGACATTAGCAACGGAAATATTGCTGAAACTTTCCACTATGGGCCGGAACTGTGGATCCGCCGTCCGGCCGGCTCAAGTGCCGCCAGCGGGACAGGCAGCTACGACTCGATTCAAAGTCTGCCGCCGGTGCTGTAGCTGATGAGCGCGGGTCTAACTTTCAAAAATAAATTCGTCCTTTTGCTTGCATCTGACAACAGCGCTTATGCTATAATCTCTTCAGATATATAAAGTGGGCATTAACCAAAAAGCATAACAACCAATGAGCATATTAACTGGCGTCGCAGATTTCTTTGGGTTGGACATTGGTACCACGGCGGTTCGTCTGGTGCAGTTACGCGGCAATGACCCTAAAGCACTCGTAAAATACGCCTCCGCACCGCTTGATAGTAAAGTGTCCATGAGTGATTCCAAGGCTGATCAGCAAAAAGTCATGCAAGTCGTCAAAGAACTGATTGATCAATCGCATATCATGACCAAAAATGTCGCCCTCGGCATTCCCTCTAACAAAGTTTTCACAGCAGTCGTCGATATAGACCGACTCAACTCCTCCGATCTAGCCAAAACGATTCGCTATCAGGCCGACTCGCTTATTCCAACACCAGTGGCTGAATCAAAAATCGACTGGGCTTTACTGGGCGATTCGCCAAGTGATAAAACCAAAGTGGAAGTGTTACTCAGCAGCGTTACCAATAGTTATGTAGAGGGCCGTCTGGATCAACTCGAGGCTATTGGTTTGAATGTGATTGCAATTGAACCAGATGGAATCGCATTAACTCGGGCGGTAACAGCTCACGACACCGCCGAGCCTCAAATGGTCCTGGATATCGGCAGTAAAGCGACCGATCTGATTGTAACTATGAACGGGGCACCGCGACTGATTAGGGCCATCCCAACCGGATCTGAAGCGATTATCCGCTCTGCAATGCAGAACCTGAACATTGATGAAGCGCAGGCACAGCAATTTGTCTTTAAATTCGGGCTGGCCAAAGAAAAGCTGGAAGGGCAGGTTTATCACGCCATTGTCAGTACTATCGATCTATTAACCAGCGAAATCGAAAAATCGATTAAGTTTTACCAGGCTCGCTACACGACTTCCAAGATTGGCCGAATAATAGTCACCGGCGGCGCATCATCTTTACCGGAATTCCCGCTTTATCTGGCCAATAAATTTGCCATAAATGTCGAAATTGGCAACGCCTGGCGTAATGTCAGCTATCCTCAAGCACGGCAGAACGAATTACTGAGCGTATCTAATCACTTTGCTGTGGCAGCCGGCCTAGCGGAGAGGCAAGCATGATTCAGTTTAATCTTATCCCTGATGTCAAACAGGAATTCCTTAAAACCAAGCACACTAAGCGGCTGACAGCCCTTATTGCCTGCGTTGTAGGCGGCTTTGCCGTAGTCATTTTTATTATTTTGTTCCTGGTAGTGAATGTGGTTCAGAAAAAACATCTTAGCGATTTGAACAAAGATATTAAAAAGTACAGTGAACAGATCAAATCTAATAAAGATCTGGACAAAGTGTTAACCGTTCAGAATCAACTCAACAGTTTGCCGGCGCTGCAGGCCCAGAAACCGGTGACCTCGCGTTTGCCGGGCTATCTAAGCAAGCTTACACCTACCCAGGTTAGCATTGCCAAATTACATATCGATATGGCTGCCAAAACAATTGATATAAACGGTTCAGCCGATAGTCTTAGCACTGTAAATAAGTATGTAGATACGCTTAAATTTACGAAGTACCATGTAAATGGCGACCAACCCAAGCCAGACACTGATGCATTCAGCAATGTGGTTCTGACCAGCTTTTCGCGTGATAGTTCAGATACGAGCTACGATATAACGCTTAGCTTCGATCCGTTAATTTTTGACATTGCCAATAATGTCGATTTGGTTGTGCCAAAGATTATCACTACGCGAAGTGAAACTGAAAAGCCGGCTGAGTTATTCCAATCTTCGCCAAAGGGAGGTCAATAATGGCGGCAGTAAAGTCAGTTAAGCACTTATTGGTTGATAAGAACAACAAGACGATGGTTATCATCGTTGCTATCGCCTCATTTGTAACCGTGTTTTCGCTGGTAGCTTCCAAATCTTTGCTCAGCCAACAGTCCTATCAGAAGAGAGTAACCACCGAGAAAGAAAAAGCCGTCAAACAATTGAAGACCAATATTGCGGCCGTAAATGAACTGGAAACTCATTACAAAAGCTTTGCCGAACGGCCAGAAAACTTTATTGGCGGCAGCTCTAAAGGTAGCGGCGACAAAGATGGCGATAACGCCCGGCTGGTACTCGATGCTTTGCCCAGCAAATACGACTTTCCAGCCTTGGCTACTAGCTTAGAGAAAGTATTAACGAGCCAGAATCTGAAAATTCAAAGCATTAGTGGCATAGACGACGAAGTGAACCAGGGAAGCGTTAAAAGCAGTGAGAGCCCGGCGCCAGTACCAATGCCATTCCAAGTTAGTTTCAGCGGAACCTATGCCCAGGCGGCCTTCCTGCTCGGCACTTTGGAAAAATCGATACGACCTATCCAGGTAGCGTCAATAGACTTCAGCGGTACTGATAAAGAAATGCATATAATTCTCAGTGCCCAGACCTACTTCCAGCCCGGCAAGAATCTGCAAATAACTACCAAGGTTGTCAAATGAAACAGAAAGACATTTTCCTAATAGCCGTAATCGTAATTGTTAGTGCAGTCGCTTCAGTTATAATTTCAAAATTAATTATTGCCCCGCCAAAGAACCGTCAGCAGGCGGTTGAAGTTGTGGCGCCGATTGACTCGACATTTAATGAGCCGGACAAGAAATACTTCACCACCACTTCTATAAACCCGACCAAACTGATTCAAATTGGCGACAATAGCAACAATAATCCGTTTAATTCTAAGCAATAAAAGGGTAGTTGAGCCGTGAGCGTGCTATCCGCTACCACCCAAAAACAAGTCGAAGATGTTCTAGTTGAGCATAAGTTAATAGCGGCCGCCGAACTTGATAAGCTGCGCGTTAAAGCCGAAACTGATCATAAGCCACTGCTCGGTGTCTTGGTAGAGGAAGCTCATATTAGTAATGAGGATCTGACCAAGGCGATAGCTAACGTCACAAAAGTGCCGTATGTAAACTTAAACAATGCCCGGGTAGATCCGGATGTGCTGGCGTTGGTACCGCAAGATATTGCTGAACGTTATATGGCTGTGCCTTTGGGTGAAATGCAACATCGTATTGTGGTGGCCATGCTGGACGCCGACAACGTTCAGGCTGCCGACTTTCTATCTAATAAGATAGGACGGCCTATTAAAGTCTATGCCGCCAGCGAAGAGGGGATCAGACAGGTCTTAAACCAGTACAGGGCCAAAATTGGCGATGAGGTTGCCAGTGCTTTGGCCGACCAAAAAGACATTGATGATGTAGTTGTCGATCCTAAATCTAAACCGCAAGACATCCAAACTGTTGTTCAGGATTCGCCAGTCAGTAAAGTCCTGACCGCAATGCTGGAATACGCCGCTACTCATCGGGCCAGCGATATACATATTGAACCGCAAGAAAAAGAACTCAAAATACGCTGCCGCATCGACGGGGTGCTGCGTGAAATGATGCGCCTGCCCAAGGCCACCGAGCCGCCGATTATTTCGCGCATTAAAATTCTGGCCAATCTCAAAATTGACGAACACCGTGTGCCGCAGGATGGTCAGTTTAGTGTTACTGTCGATAAGCGCGAGATTGATTTACGTATTGCCATAAGCCCTGTTATTTGGGGCGAGCAAGTCGTTATCCGTCTACTCGATAAAACCGGCACCAGCATGAAGCTGGAAGATTTGGGTTACGTAGGCCGCAGCCTGAGACTAATTAAAGAGGGTGTAAAGCGCCCCAATGGTATGGTACTAACCAGTGGTCCGACCGGCTCAGGTAAGTCGACTTCTATGTATGCCTTGATTGAGGAAATTAAGAACGATAGCGTCAATATTGTGACGCTAGAAGACCCGATTGAATACAAAATCTCAGGAATTAATCAGATACAAGTTAATACCGATGTCGGTCTGACTTTTGCGGCCGGTCTGCGTTCAATCCTGCGTCAGGATCCGAATATCATCATGGTCGGCGAGATCCGCGACAAGGAAACGGCTACCTTGGCTGTCCAGGCGGCTTTGACTGGCCACTTAGTTTTCAGCACGCTTCACACTAACAGTGCGGCCGGAATTCTGCCGCGTTTATTAGATATGGGTATCGAGCCGTTTCTGATTGCCAGCACCGTTCATACCGTAATTGGACAGCGGCTGGTGCGCCGTATCGGTGATGACAACGAAAAGTACAATGCCAGCAACGCCGAAATTGAAGCAATACACACTGCTCTCGGACCCTTTTTACCCAAAACGGCCGCTGACATTGCCAAAGTCGGTCAGGACCTGGGCTATGAGACCTTGCCACTAGCTGACCAAACCGCTTATACTTTATACAGGGGCAAAGATAGTCCAGACACGCCGGGTGGATATAAGGGACGACTGGGTCTGTATGAAGCATTCACTGTTACTGATAACATCCAGGACCTTATTATGAAGCGTTCTACCAGTGCGGAAATTCAAAAGGTGGCAGTGGCGCAGGGTATGGTCACAATGCGAAACGACGGTTACCTGAAGGCTCTGGCGGGCAAGACGACATTATTGGAAGTTAACCGGGTGGCCGCCCTGGAAAGCTAATAAAGGATAAATATGAACCAGCAACCGCGCATTGAAGTTCTTCTCGAAGAAGTTATTAAAAAGAAAGCCTCTGATCTTCACTTGCAAGTCAGCCTGCCGCCGATGCTGCGCGTTGACGGCGTACTTACGCCCGTAAGCGGTGGCGAGCCGCTGACTGAAGAATCTATTGAAACGCTCATTTTTGCGATCTTGGATGATGACCAGAAGCAGATACTTCTAAAAGACAAAGAATTCGACTTCAGTTTTGCCTTCGGTGATCTCGGCCGTTTTCGTGTTAACGCCTTTCACGAGCGCGGCAATCTGGCGGCGGCACTGCGTTTAATTCCCAATGAAATTTTAACCATTGAACAGCTTGGCTTGCCGCAAATTGTTAACAAGTTTGCCGACTACCCGCGCGGTCTGGTGCTGATTACCGGCCCGACCGGTTCCGGTAAATCCACAACCCTGGCAGCCATTATTCATAAGATTAATATGGAGCGACCGGCCCATATTATCACCATCGAAGATCCGATTGAGTTTACCCACAAGAGTAAAAAATCGGTTATCGTCCAGCGTGAAGTCCACTACGATACATATTCTTTTTCGGCTGCTTTAAGATCATCGCTACGTGAAGATCCGGACGTTGTATTGATTGGCGAGATGCGTGACCTCGAGACTATCGCCGCCGCCATTACCATCGCGGAAACCGGCCACTTAGTGCTGGCCACCCTCCACACTAACAGCGCCGCCCAAAGTATTGACCGTATGATTGATGTTTTTCCGCCTCACCAGCAGCCGCAAATCCGCGCCCAGCTGTCCAACATTCTTATGGCCATCTGTTCGCAGCGGCTGGTGCCGGGCATAGGCGGCGGCCGGATTGCCGCTTCTGAGATTCTGGTAGCTACCCCGGCGGTCCGCAATATTATCCGCGAAGGTAAGAGCCACCAGCTGGAAGCCGTCATTCAGACCGGCGCCGAATTCGGCATGCAATCTATGGACAAGACGCTGGTGTCACTAATTCATAACGGCACCATAACCTATGATGATGCCCGCAGCGTGGCCGTCGATATTGAAGAACTTGATCGACTGATGAGAGGCTAGTCTAAATGCTGACTTTCCATTACGAAGCCCGCGATCCGGCCACCGGCAAACTTGTTAAAGCCGATGTACAGGCGGCTAGCGAGACCGCTGCCGTGACTCTAATCCGCGAACAGGGACTGGCGCCGCTGAATATTGAGGCTGAAGTGGCTAATACCAAAGGTTTTGCCAACCGCTACCTGCACCGCATTAAGGCCAAAGACAAAATTCTATTCTCGCGCCAGCTTTCTACGCTGGTAAATGCCGGCTTACCGCTAATCCAAGGCCTTCGTACGGTTGCCGGCCAGGCTACCAATAAACAATTTAAAGTGGTTATCGGCCAGATCATTTCTGACGTTGAAGCCGGAACTACTTTATCGGCCGCATTGGGCCAGCACCCGCGTGTTTTTAACCAAGTTTACGTAAATTTAATTGCCGCTGGCGAAACTTCGGGAACATTGGACTCGGCTCTGGAACGCATTGCCAACCAGCAGGAAAAAGACGCCGAGTTACTAAGCAAAGTCCGCGGAGCGTTAGTTTATCCGGTTCTAGTCATTGTGGTCATGATTGCCGTAGTTGGGTTCATGATCGTCAAAGTGGTTCCACAAGTCAAAATTCTATACCGTGACATACAAGGCGCCCAGTTGCCGCTGGTCACTCGAATTTTACTGGGCATATCAGATTTTTGTATCCATTACTGGTGGCTGGTGCTTATTATGTTGGTCGGAATCGCTGTATTTACGACCCGTTGGGGCCGTACTGTCAGTGGTAAACGGGCTTTCGATAAGATGAAAATGCGCATGTGGCCCACCGGTACGTTATTTATGAAAATGTACATGGCCCGTTTTGCGCGTACAGGTACCACGTTAGTTGCCAGCGGCGTGCCGCTCATCCAAATGCTCGAGATTACCGCCAATGCCGTTAACAATGTCCATATCAGCGAATCTATCCACCGGGCCATCGAAAAGATTAAGAGCGGTAAGTCGCTAGCTGAATCGCTGGACGGCGACCCGAACTTCTTAGAATTAGTACCAAACATGCTTAGGGTCGGGGAGCAGTCCGGCGCCATTGAACAGATGCTTGATAAAACCGCCGAGTATTACGAAAAAGAAGTTGATAACGAGGTTAAAGCCATATCAACAGTGATTGAGCCGGTGTTGATGATAATCCTGGGCATAGTTGCGTTCACTATTGTGGCGGCCGTGTTGTTGCCTATTTATGGACTGGCCGGAAAATCTATTATCCACTAGGTTGGCCTCATGTGTAAAACAGTGGTGGAAAAAAGGTTGCAATTTTATCGCCAAAGCCGTACTATCTCAAGCATAAGCATAACGAAATAACCACTAAAGGGGGGCATAAAAACAATGCTTAATTTAAAAAAGAAAACAGAAGGCTTCACCATCATCGAAGTCATGATTGTGTTGGCCATCGCGGGACTTATCCTGTTGATCGTCTTCCTGGCCGTACCGGCCTTGCAGCGTAACTCACGCAACACCCAGCGGCGTAACGACGCCTCTCACATGGGTGGTCTATTGAATGAGTTTGCCAGCAATAACAACGGTACGTTTCCGACCGCTGTCGCAGCTGGTACTGGTAGTACAGCAACTACGCTTTACTTAGGCAGTGACAAGTTTGCAATCATGTCAACAACGGTACCCATTGCCACCTGCACAGCTACTACGTGTGCTGCCAATACCACGGCCGATACACTGACCATTAAGTTAAACGCTAACTGTAACGGTGCCGCCAGTACGGCAACAGGCGGTCTTGCATACGATGCCAGCCCCCGTTCAGCAGCTGTTTCGTACTTAGTCGAACAGGCTGGTGCGGCAGTATCAGGCTTGCCGGCTGGAAGCGTCTCTGTTTGTACCTCGGTCTAAGCTTAAAAAGCTAAACCATAAAAAGGCTGGAGCAATCCAGCCTTTTTCTTTTGCCAGCCAACTTAAGCGTGCTAGGATTCTTTCATGATAGTTGCCATATTGCTTGTGCTGGGGCTATGCCTGGGCAGTTTTGTTAACGCTCTAGTCTGGCGTTTACACGAACAGGCCAGGGGCGGCAAAAAGCAAAAGGCACAAAGCAAAAAAGACCTGTCGATTTTGAAGGGGCGGTCGATGTGCCCGGATTGCAAACACAGCTTGGCCGCCGGCGATCTTATTCCAGTAGTAAGCTGGCTTATGTTAAAGGGGAAGTGCCGCTATTGCCGCAAGCCTATTTCGTGGCAATATCCGGCCGTCGAGCTAGCCACGGCCAGCCTGTTCTTGTTTTCGTACGCCTATTTTCCGTACAAACTCCATGCATTAGATCAAAAACTAGACTTTGTTTTTTGGTTGATTTTCCTGGTCGGCTTTATGGCTCTGACAGTCTACGATCTGCGCTGGTATTTATTGCCGGATAAGATTGTCTATCCTCTTTACGGCGTAGCTTTATTACAAGTGCTATGGATAGCCACAGCCGGCCACGGCGGCTTGAAAAGTATGGCCCAGGCCGGGCTAGGTCTTTTAATAGGCGGCGGCTTATTCTACGTGCTGTTTCAGGTTTCTAAGGGTAAATGGATAGGCGGAGGGGATGTTAAGCTGGGCGGCCTGCTGGGACTGGTTGTGGGCAGTCCGTCTAAAGCCATCCTGATGCTGTTTGTAGCGTCTTTGGCTGGAACTGTAGTCGCATTGCCATTATTGGTTACGGGCAGGGCAAAACGCACCAGCCGTCTGCCATTTGGGCCTTTTCTTATCCTGGCCGCTATAATCGTTTACCTGTTTGGCGGCTCAATTTTGGATTGGTACAGCAGCTTGTTCCTGCTTTAATAATAAACAGTTCAACGCTTATGTTTAAAGTGTTATACTGCACTCCATGAGACGTGGCTTGAAAGCCAGTAAAAGTCACCGCCTGAGTACTCGGCTGGCCACAATTTTGGCTTGGTGGAGTTCACAAAAAAGCGGGCGCAACTGGCCCCTGAATAATCGCCAAATCCAAAAAAAAGGTTGGCTGAACTACGCTAAAGGCGGTTATACAATCGTTGAAGTAATGATTGTATTAGCCGTTTCCAGCGCCATTTTGGTTGGCGTGCTAACAAGCGTCAGCGGCCAACAACACAAAACCGAATTCAGCCAGGCTATTAACGATATTGATGCAAAAATTAGACAGGTTATCAGTAATGTCGGCAATGGTTACTACGAAAACAGCGGCAACTTTTCTTGTAGCGCACCGGGTAATGCCGGTCCACAATTGACCCCAGGTACAAATAATCAAGGCGCTAACCAGGATTGTATTTTTATTGGCCGGGCAATGCAGTTCGCGGTAGGGGGCGATGCTAGCGCCTATAACATCTACAATGTTATTGGACAGCGTCAGAAAAATGCCACCGATAACGCCACAACCCTGGCCGAGACAAAACCGATTGCTATGGCGCCTCCTAACACCGGAGCAACGCAGGACATGGTTGAAAGCGGCAGTTTATTATATGGATTATCAGCCGCAAAAATGTATTACACCCATCCGGTCGGCGGGTCGCCATCGCCAGTCAGCGCAGTGTCATTTATTTCTACTTTTCCGCAGCTCGGACAGCAGTCCAGCAGCCAGACGGTTCAGCTAATACCGATTCAAAATACTTCCAATATTGGCAATCCGTCAGCCGACAAAAGTCAGAACGCCACAGTCAACCAGATTAAAGCCGCAAATATGACATTAGTGCCTGACGATGGTGTAACAATATGTTTTAAGAGCGGCGGTACCGATCAGTACGGCATAATTAGAATCGGGGTTCAGAATAGTCAGCTGACCACCAATGTATTAATTCAGACTAGCGCCCAGGCAACTGATCCAGTAAGCGGGCTTTGCAGATGAAAAGGCTGAATTCGCGCGGCGACACCATTGTTGAGGTTATGTTGGCTATACTGGTGGTCGGTTCAGTTCTGGCCGGTGCCTATCTTTCAGCCAGCGCCAGCCTGAACACTAACCGGGCTTCCCAGGAACATAGCGAGGCACTGAAGCAAGTTGAAGCCCAAATAGAGCAGGTTAAGGCCAATGTGGCCGCCGTTCACGGTAAGATTACGAGCTATTGTTTTACTTCGGCCGGGACGGTTCAGGACAATCCAGCCATTCCGCCGGCAAGTATCGCCAATGATAACCTAAGCAGCACTTATTACAATGCGGCTTGTTCACGCGGAACGGATAATCGCTATCATATTTCAATTACCGAAACTAGCAGTAGCAACACTTACCAGGTGCAAGCCCGCTGGTACCGGTCAGGCGGCAGCGACAAAGACCAGCAAGTAACTTTTTATAGGGTGCAGCAATGAAGCACGAACAAGAGTCCGGATTTACGATTATTGAATTGCTTATCGCTACAGTGGTTTTCTCGACCATTCTGTTATTGCTTAGCTACGGCTTAATCCAAATCGGCCGGGTTTATTACAAAGGAATCACCACCAGTCGAACACAGCAAGTGGCCAGAACTATTGAAGATGATATTTCACGAAATATCCAGTTTAGCGGCGACAAAGTGCCCATTACGGTGCAGGGCAGCGGCCCCTATTATTTTTGCATCAATAATTACCGTTATACTTACAGGCTCAATTTCAAGCTGGTTAGCGGCACTGCCAACCACGCTTTTGTGCGCGATTATTATCCGCCCTGCGACAGCGCCGCAAACCTGTCCAACATAAGCGGCTTAAACCAGGCTACCGAATTACTGGGTGGCAACATGAGGCTGATTAATTTTAGTCTGACCCGGCCCACCACTATTTTATATAGCATCGGTTTAGAAGTGGCATCAGGCGATGACGACCTTCTAGAGTTTACGTCGCCAACCCAGGCACGCTGTAAGACACAAGTCGGCAGCCAGTTTTGTGCCACCGCAGAATTGCAAACAACCGTACAAAAACGTATATAATGTAATTAACTTGATTATGGTTAGCAAAATGAAATCAACAATCAGAGACGAGCAGGGGATGGCCAGCATTATTGTAACGGTCATCATTATGCTGATTATCAGTTTAATAGTTATCGGTTTTGCCAGTCTTGCCCGTAGAGAGCAGCGGCAGGCGCTGGACGACCAGCTCAGTACCCAGGCCTTTTACGCCGCCGAATCAGCCGTTAATGACGTCAAAACGCATTTGCCGGCTACCGTACTACCGACTTACGCTACCACTTGCCAGGGTCCGGGCAGTTATATTAACTACTTAAATACGCAGGGCGTTTCCAACGACCTTAACAGCAGCAGCGGCACTAAATACACCTGCGTGCTGGTTGACTCCCATCCGAAAGATCTTACATATGACCGCGTCAGTACCAACAATTCAACCATCGCGCCATTGTATCCGGATGGCAGTTTAAACACAGATAATTTAATAGACACAGTTACTATTAGCTGGCAGGATGCCGATGGCGGCAGTAATGTCACCGGTTGCCGCACCACCACTGATTTTCCGGCAATCGGCAGTTGGCCGGCAACTTGCCAGACCGGCGTTTTGAGGGTAGATGTGCCAAACGATGCCTTCACGGGCGCGTCGTTACATCGCGACAGAATCCGCGATGCCACATACACCTTCTTTTTGTATCCACAAAATAACGGTACAGGACAAAAAGACTTTGACCTGGGTACAATATATCCTTATTCCAACGATAAAGACGCTATTATTGTGCCGGTAAACTGCGACAATAGCGGAGCCCACCGGTGCACCGTTTCTATCTCGGGCTTCAGCTCTACCGACAGCACCGCCCTGCGCTTAAAATCCATATATAAAGATTCTGCCGTATCCGTCAGTGCATGGTATGAAGGAACTGCACTTTTTTTGACCGGCGGCCAAGTTAAAGTAGACGCTACCGGCAAGGCTAATGACGTTTTACGGCGCATCCAGGTCAGACTGCCGGCTGCACCAAGCTATTCCATACCAGAATTTGCCGTCCAAACGGGATCGGCTGTATGCAAAAAACTGCTAGTGGCGCGTTCCGACGGTTCAACATCTACCAGCGACGGAAGTATCGCTTCGTGCGACATTTTCTCCCTGTAATAAACTATTGATCTGAGTGGCGGTGATATTTCTGATGTACCGCCTTTAAGTGCGGATCAGTAACATGGGTATATATCTGAGTAGTAGCGATATTGGAGTGGCCCAGTAGCGCCTGCACACTTCTTAAATCGGCACCATTCATTAGTAGATCAGTAGCAAAGCTATGGCGCAGAGTATGCGGGCTGACGTGCTTGGTGATGCCGGCCAGCAGGGC
>CAYUOI010000007.1:0-13293 GCA_964446365.1 uncultured Candidatus Saccharibacteria bacterium
GCTACCAGCCGCAACCGGGCGATGTTTGTAATGTTCAGCACAATCGTCAGTACGGTGGCAGTCAAGACTTGCAAGTAGATGCTTCAGTGATAGTTGGCGACGATGGCAAGTATACTGATCAATTCATAGGTACCTCGGCTCGAAACAATGATTGCAGCGCTACTTTCAACCTTTTTGAAGATGGCAGTTGGGGCGTATCAATTGGTAACGGTAACGAGAATAACTATTCGGCCGTGGCTGGAAGTGTAGAGGCGGTCAAGGCGATAGATGTTGCCGGTATTGCCTGCTTAAGCCAGCTCCAATCATAGCGTTTGGCCATTCACCAGAAAATCTAGTTTATGGAAAATCCAGTACCAGACCCCTTAGATTACGCAGCGCAACTTACTATTGAGGAAGCGCGTCAGATTTATGACGGCGTCGAAGCTGCGTTCGCTGAAATAGCGGCTAAATACGGCACGGAAAGAGTTAGTCTGATAGACGAAGCTGATATTGAGGCGGCAGTTAAATGCGTTGGTGTTTTGCTACCGTTAGGCATTATGGATTCCGTCCAGGCGGAAATTCGTGCCGGCATCGATTTGCCGGAAACGCTATTTTTTAAAACCAGTAATTTATTAAATCTTATTATGGATTTTGCGGCAGATTATGATAATACCGGCGTAGAACGGTTTTATTTACCGCCAGACGCACCGGGACTCTTTTAGGTTATTCGTTTTTAGTACCAAGCATAAGAGCTGGTAACTCTTCGCGGTGGCTGGTGTAGACATTCTATATATCCCGGACACTGCCAAAAGGCACGCGCTTAATAATTACGTGCTCCATGTTCGCCATCTTGGCTGGAACCAGTGTGAATTCGCCATAACGATCATTAATCTTATCCGCCGCCCGCGCCAAAGACTTAGAATCTAAACGGGTTCCATCGAACAATCCCAGCTGTATTGGTGAAGCGGGCGCGACATTAAAGACGGCGATGTTGACGTGCGAGCACTTGGCCGGAAATACAACCATTTTTAGTAACTTCATGAGATAGAAGTAAATCTCCTGAGTTGAATATATGGGCGCACTAGCACGCTTGCTTTTGCCCCACCATTGGCCATTTTCGAAAGCCAGGCCCAGATATACGCCGTGTGCCTGAAAGTCGTGGTTCCGCAAACGACGACCGGTCTTTTCGGATAATTTCATTATGTAGCGGGAGATTGTCTCTTTATCATAGGTCCATTCCTTAATGGCAAAGTCGTTTCCAAAGCTTCTGATTGGAAATCTCTGGGCGTCAATTTCATGGCCCCGTAATCGTAGATACCAGTAGTAGCCTACAATGCTTTGGAAAACTTCGTGCTTCAGTTTATGCATCGGCGCCTCCAAGAAATCGAGAGGCGTTAGTATGCCTGCACTATTTAAGCGTGCCTCGTAGCGGTAATTGATCCCCGGTAAATCAAGCAGGTCGAGCTGCCCGTACAGGCCGTGAATATCTCGAGCCCTAATGACTGTTAAGCCATCGGGCTTGTCCATGCCAGCAGCAACTTTTGCTAGAAACCGGTTGGGAGCAATGCCTACATTCACAGTCACGTATTCTCCCAGCGCCTCTTTAATCTCTTCCTTTATTCGATAACCAACTTCAGCTAGACCCTGCCCTTTCCTGACTGCTTCTGAGCCCTGAAAGTCGACAATAAATTCATCAATAGATTTAGGCGTGACCAAATCTGTATAACGCTCTAGAACAGCTTTAAACCGTCGGTGGGCGTCAAAGTATTTATTGGGGTCCGGCGCCATTATTATGATGTTTGGATCTATGGCTTTGGCGTCTCGAATGCGCATTAATTTAATGCCTTGGCGCTTTGCTTCGTAGGAAGATGCAATGATAAAACCGCGCGGACTGGTATAGGCCGCAACTCCCACCGGTTTATACCGAATCAGCCGGTTGGCCTGCTGTTCAATAATTGCATAGCAGGAGTTAAGGTCGATGTGCATTATGGTGGGCTCGACGTCATTAATCTGCAATTCCATCGTGAATAGCCTCCAGTGTCCAATGAAGATTTGAGCTATTTAGTTTCAGACGGAACCAAAGTGAAGTCTCTTTGTCGCACAGTTCAAAAATATGCTGCCGTTCCCTTCCGTCCATGTAGTTGTGGTAATAGTCCACTGGGCCAAGCGAATAGTCCTTGCCTTGCCAGTGCAGTAAATGCGGCACCGTCTTCTTATATTTGGAGCTGTAGTACAAAACTACGCTCACTTCTTGATCTATTTTCTCTTTCATTGCGAACTCCTAGTACAATTAGATTGATGTGTGGACGCTATACCCTTCACCAAAAAAGAGCTGATATTGCCAAGCGGTACAACCTAGCCAGTGTTCCCGATGATATTTCCGAAAACTACAATGTGGCGCCCGGTCAATATATGCCCGTAGTCATGCAAGAGCCTGATGGCGGCAGAAAACTTGAGCTCATGAAATGGGGCCTAATACCTGCCTGGGCCAAAGACCCTAAAATTGGCTATAAACTGATTAACGCCCGCGATGACACTATTTTTGAAAAGCCAATCTGGCGCAGCCTCATTCTTAAGAAGCGGGTTTTGATTCCAGCCGACGGCTTCTACGAGTGGAAGCGACAAAGTGAAGGTGCGAAAGAGCTTAAAAGGCCCTTTTATATTCACCCTAAACAACTAAACCTATTCAGCTTTGCGGGTGTTTGGGAAAGCTGGAAAGACGTTGAAGGTAAAGAATGGAAGACATACTCGATCATTACTACCGAACCAAATAACGAAATGGCCGAGGTCCATAACCGTATGCCGGTTATTTTGCACCCCGAAGACGAAAGCAAGTGGTTGGATTCTTCACGCCAGGACAGGGCCAGTATAGAGCCCTTACTGCGTCCGTATGAAGACAACGGCTTAGAGATGTTCGAGGTTAGTAAGGAAGTTAACTTTACTGGCAATAATGATGGACGTCTCATAGCGCCCATTAATTCCCGCTAAACTTACGATCAACTAAAGGCACAAACTGGTGGATGATGGAACTGACTACGCCCCAGACTTCGACACCTGGCGGTAGATAGGCTCGCCGGCAGACCATCATGCTGCCGTCCTGCCAGTAAATAACCAAGTGGGTGGTGCGTGGCTTAAGCGCACGATCGACAATAATGATGTCGCCCTCAAAGACACCGTGTTGCTCGCCGTTATTGCCGGTAACACGCATGAAAAAGGTGCTGACCGGATGGCTTATTAGTAGTTGGTTGAGATCGAGAGCCTGCAGGGCTACATCGGTTGCCGGGTCGGCAAAGCCGTCGCGCACGCTAACATTGTTTGAAACTTCGTAATAACTCATAACAAATCACCTCAATTAATGGTTGTAGTAGAGGCCGTCGCCGGGCCGGAAGTAAGGCGACTAAATTGGTTGGAAGTGATCCGCCCTAGCTTTGGCAAAGGTAGAACACGGTGATTTGTTAAGCCTGTGCGTAGAAATCCGCCCTAAACGGAAGTACCCACACGACTAAGCTTAATATAGCACTAGCGTCAACGGTTGGCTACAGCCAAGTTCTGTAGAAACTCGACTAGCTGTCTTGGGGTTATCTCGGCCTTAATCAAATAGCCATCGGCCTGTTTTTCTATTACCTGGCGGGTTTCTTCGCGCTGTTCCAGATTAGTGGTAATGATTACCTTGGCATGAAGATCGGGCGCTTCAGCCCGCAGGCGCTTTAGTACCTCAACGCCGGTCATGTTAGGCAGCATTATGTCCAGTAAAATAATATCGAATTCATTTGTTTTGGCGGCTTCTAGGCCCTTAGCTCCGTCAAAAAAGACCTTTACATCATAACCGGCCTTGGTAAGCGCCCGGTTATACAGTTCGGTAATGAAGTGCTCGTCTTCGATGCACAGGACTTTTATTGTCTTAGTAGTCTTATCTTCCATGTTTTATCTTCTATATAATGAGTGGTTTTTAATCCAACCGTGGGCACCGCGCACAATCTCTTTATTATCACCGCTTTTAATCTCTTCGGCAACTTGGCTATATGGCAAGAGTGTGAAACCAAAGGTTGTGCCCTGGCCTTCCTTCGAACGTACCCAAATTTGGCCGCCATGGGCAGTTACAATAGCTTTGCTGAGGTATAAACCTAGACCGGTACCGCCAACCTGGGCGCGGCTGCGGTGACTGCGATAAAACTTATCAAACAAATTGGGCATTACACTTTCAGGTATACCGACGCCTTGGTCCTGCACTGTGGTTTCGACCAGGCCGTCTTTGGTCAAAGCAGACTTAACTATTATGTCTTTAGACATGCCGCTGTATTTTATGGCGTTATCCAGTAAATTATTGAGAACTTCGTAAATGCTAACCTTATCAACTCCAACACTTGGCAGCCCGTCCGCCATTTGGTAGGTAATATTCTTGCCGTGCACTTGGGCGCGTAGCTGCATATCGCGCACCACGCCCTGAACCAGTTCGGGCCATTTTTCTTCGCGCAGGTCTAGCGAAAGTTGGTTTTCCTCTACACGGGCGACATTCAGAATGTTATTTACAAACGAGGCCAGTGTTTCGGCCGAGGCCTGCATTTTGGACATAAAATCTTTAAGTTCGGGGTTTAACGTGGCTGATAGCTCGTCTTCAAATACTTCAATGTAGCCTCTTAATATTGTCAGCGGTGTGCGTAGTTCGTGCACGGCCAGGGCAATGTAGCTGGCGGCCTCATCATCATCAGCGTAGCGATCGGTGTGATCAAATAGTGCCAGAATAAGTTCGGCGCCGTTAGGGTCAGCTTTACTGTAGTAGGCGGCCATATCAAATTGCAGCGGCTCTTTTTGATCTGGCCGGTTCAGTCGAACTCTTTCCCAGCTTTGACTGGCCGTTGCTTTATTGGCGCGGCAATCGGTTAGCCAGGCGTCAAGCGTATTCTCGTTTGGGAAAGCTAAATCAAAAACCGAATATAGGTCTTTGCCGGTAGTCTCAGCGGCCGGTAGCTGTACATACTGGCTAGCGGCCTCGTTAACAAAACGAATAATTCCAGCGGTGTCGACTACTACTAAAGGTACCGGTACGTGGTTGGCGATGTCGCTGGCCAAGGCGGTCTCTTTAGGGGCAGCTTTACCTGCCATTACCGGTGCACTGCTAGCCAGCTGATAAACCTGCAAACTCAGGCTAGTTACCAATTCTCGGCCCACTTTGCTGTTTTCAAAATTTGGCGGCGCCGTGCCATAGTGGCCGGGGCTGACGTGCAGAATGGCCTGTTGCAAAAAGCTTAAAGGTTCGATGAAATATTTGGCCATGGCGCCGGAAATGGATAAGGCTATAAGTAGTCCGGCGACTAACATGGCAGCGGCTACCATCCAGGCGCTTAGCTGTAATTGAACGGAAGTCCCCCACCAAACCGCTATCAGCAATAATGTAAGGGCGCCGAATGTCAAAATCAGGTAGTTGCGGATTTGCTTGGTGAGTCGGCTTAAATGGTCCACCCTGCTTCTTTCTAAGGCTTATAACTGACAGCACCGGACGAAGCGACCATAGTCAACCAGGTCTGTCCCGGGTTAAGAGTAATCGCATTGCCGTTGCTATCCTTAAATACAATTTGACTATTGTGGTCGGCTTTTTGCCAGGTACCTTCGTTAACGCTGCCATCCTGGAAGATAAATACGTGCCCGCTGCCAAGGTCAGAATAGACGCTGTGCACACCATCGCCGGCAATTGAGTAGTCAGTAACCATAGCTATAACTACTTTAGGTGCTATTTGAGCTCCGGAACGTTCATCTTTATGCGGCTGGCCACCTTCGCTTCGTAAATAGGTATTTGTTGCCGCGTCATAGTCATAGTGCGGACTATATAGAAAGCCTGACACGGCCAGGTCTATTGTTTTGGCCGTCGGTGTGACAACTTTCTTTTCGGCTTTACGCGGCCAGCTGGTAAATGTGCTGCCGGTGTAGCCCTTTTTCTGGTTAAGAGCATCCAGCTTGGCGGTACTGGTGTAGACGTTATGCGGCGCATAACGGCTGCTGACGCGGTCATAGTAGCTGCCATTGGCAAACTGGTCCAGATCACGTACGCCAAGAGTTTTAATCAGGTTCAGGGCATCGGGACTGCCGCCGACATGGGCGTAGCTGGCATTAAATTCAAGAGCCCAGTCCAGATAATAAGGCCGCGCGCTGCGCACTGGACCGATATAATCCGGTTGAGCTTCCTGGAAGAGCGCTAAAAAGCGCGTAATGCCGCCCTCTGCAATGGCTTCAAATACTACGCCGGCTGCCGTTAGGCCCGATTGCGGCCGGGCGTCGGGGCTGTTTTCTATCATAACGCCTGTTACAGGTCGATTATTCAATGCAGGGTCAACTTGAATACCGGTTAAGTGCGAAGCCTCTGTGGTCGGTTTAGGCGGCTCTTTCTTTTTTACCGCTGCCTGCTTTTGCTGCGGCGTTTGATATGTTAAATGCTTAAAGAGCTTATATGCTCCAAAAACTGCCAGCAAGATAGCTAGAAACAGACTTACTACTAATAAAGCCCATTTCGGTCGGCTTAAATGGGTGTGTTTCCAGTGTAAAATGTGCCACCATTTACGGTCGCTTTTATCTTTGGCTGTTTTGGACTTATCATCGTTATCCGGTACTTCAAAACTGTCGTCCACCATGTTTTTGATTTCCTTTGATTTTTCCGGTTGCTTAGTGGCGGCAATTTTGGGCGGTTTATTTTTACGCTTAGCTTGATAGCTCCGCGCCTTAAAATCATCAAGCATATTAAGAGTATTGTAACAAAGCTTACGTTTATGCCCAATTCATATCACGGCTGACATTTGTCGTGGTCACGGCCGTTTATGTGAAAGATTTACTTGCAAACGCCATGGGCTTGCGCAACAATACAACTAATTATGGCTGTTGAGGAATTAGGAGAACAGCGAGACACAGACACTGCCTTTCGCCACCACCAGGCAGTTGTCCAAGATGCCCTTGCTGGCATGTTGATAGTTGCCAGTGAACTTCAAGGTCGCGAACAATTAGATCTTATGGTTGCCCTTGGCCAAACGGCTGCCGGTCTATCAAGGGCGCTAGATGTAATAGATGGACGAGCGGCACCTTTGCCATTAGCCGATGTACTCGATCTAACACAAGCTTCATCGCTCGATCAACTTACCTTCTCGGCACCGGACCAACTAAGTCCTGCTATAGAACTGCCAGAATCAATACAAGTTGGGCTGGTGCCAGACTTGGAACAAGCCCGACCACCGGAACCGTCTGTTGAAGTTATAACTATAGAGGCTGAAACTAGTCAGATGCAGATAGTAAAAAAATCCGGCACAGATGAAGCCTTCACGCCGCGGGAGCAAAAACTATTAGACTACTTTCGCGATAACGCAGGTCGAAAAATTCCGCCCAGTGAGCTCAGATTGTCAATTGACGGGACAACCGAGCCCGCCAAAAGTCAGACTATCTCTAAGTTCATTCGAAAACTAAAAAATCACGAGCTCGGCAAGGATTTGCACCAGGAAGGCACTACTAACGATCGATGCTACTGGTTTGGCGATTTGCCCGAGGGCTCCAGTCCAGAGGCAGATATAGCCCTTACATCACGCCACACTGACAGTATAAAGACGCAAAAATCTAGCAAACCTAGAGTAGTTGTGTTTACAGCACGCGAGCAAAAGTTGCTAGAAGTATTTAAGGGCAACCCAGGTCACCCATTTTCCCCAAGTGAGCTTAGCGATAAAATTGATTCAGGAACTGAGTCCACCAGAGCAAAGGCTGTCTACAGGTTTATTAATAAGCTAAAGAAAAGTGATCTCGGTCAGGATCTGCACGAGGATGGCGATACCCATTCTAAAGTGTATAGGCTTGGCGATTTACCCGAAGGCAATAAACCAGAAGCGGTCAAAACCCAAAACTCGTCTGAGGTCGAACAGCATGCTACGCAAATAGACGGTGTGACCGCACAAGAAGCGCCAACAGATACAGAAGTAAGTGCCGCTCAAAAAGATAAAATATTTGGTAAGAGCAAATCAGTAACATTTACGGTACGCGAGCAAAAATTAGTAGATTTCTTTAGGGCTAACCCGGGTAAAAAGTTTGCCCCCAAAGAACTCTACCCCCTGATTGAGGCGCCAACCGAGGTTGCCCGAAAAAGAACTTTCGAGAAATTTGTCAGGAAATTCAGGGCCCATGATTTGGGCCAGGAATTGCACCACGAAGGCGATACTAAATTGAAACGTTATTGGTTTGGTGATACAGCAGAAGAAGCTACTGCAGGTTCGTCTGTTCCCTACCAACTAGAAGAGCCTGTTGCTAACGAGGCAGCCAAACAAATTGAAGAAGCATCAGTGTCCAATGTCGAACAGCCAGACCTTAATGCTCAAGAAGCGGTGGCTGTGGTAATGAGCGAAGTAGCAGTAGCTGTTCGTTCTCTTGGTCGGCGGCTGGCCGAGGCACCTGAGGCCATCGAACCTGTGGAATCAATAGCTGAGCGTGTTGTCGAAGTCGAGTTATCAAAGATTGACGTTAGTCAGCTATCACCAGCCGAAATTGTTGAGAGGCTGCCTTATACTGTTAGCTTTTCAAATCGTGACCGCTCGTTGCTTGAGAATCTTATTAAAAACAGACAACACGGTGTATCCACTCATGCTTTGACAGAAACTTTAGAAGGCAGTCCGCATGGTCGCATGCAAGCTGTGGTTTCTTTCTTGAATAAAGTGCGGTCCGATCCGTTTTTTGAAGGCATTTTCTATGAAACTGGTAAGAATCGCACGCCGTCAAAACGGTATGGAATTCACGAGGATAAGTTATACAAATCTTTACGGACGTCCCTGGCTGTTGCGCCTGAGTCTATCGTGCAGTTTCCGGAGACGACGCCAGAAACAGAACGGCTAGCGGTCAATATTGATACACCTACACTTGTGCTTGGCTCAGCCGAAAGTGGCATTATTTTAAGGCGTGAAGCCGAAGGTGTGCTGATTAGTCTCGCCGGCAATTTAAAAATGTCAGGCAGTGCTAAATCTTTACTTCAGATAATTGCCGGCCGTAGCGGCAGCCGGCCGCTGGCTGATGTAATTTCTGATGTGCAGCAAGCAACGCCAGGTTACGAAGAGTCTAGGGTTGAAATGGACCTTAAAGAGATCAGAAACCTTTTTATTAATCTCGGCATAGAGCGAAACTTATTTGAGCTTAAAAATGGCAACATACATTTGGTGGGCTTGAGGAGTGTGGAGGGACACCGCGATTTTTTAGCCCTGGATTAGATAGCGCTCAAGCGCGCAGTTTGGATGTATATTTGTCTGAAGATCCCAGCCAGCGTCAATCTAGACCTTCGCGCCGGTTGATTAGCGACTACGTGCCCGCTCCGCCTCCAGCCAAAGTCGTGAAGGCATCAAGTCCTAAACCAGAACCAACCGAAGAAGATTTTGAAGCAGCAATGATGCGAGCAAATCAGCCGATAAGTGCACGGTCACGGGCAATTTATGAAGCCCAACAAGCCGCCCGTAAAGAGTATGCTGAGCGCCAAAAGCGGGTGGCTGAAAAAGTCATAGATGTAGCATCGCGTGAGATAAAAGTAGAAGAAGATGACCAGGCACCGGTAATGTACGACCTTAGCGCGCCGTACAAACTTTTGAATTGGCTTAAGAATCAGGAAAGTTTAGAAGACGGCGACATCATTATTGAATCTGCCCAGGATGCGCGAGTTATTAAAACTGCCTTAGCACAGTTACACGGTCAGAAGGAAATCGATACCGACGAAGATTTTAGTTTTGGAAAACGCGTGATGCCAAAGCGGGTTACGATTCATGGCAAGCTAGAAATATCTAAAATATTTGAAGTCGCTAATCGAGCACTTTCGGACTACGCGGCGCAAGTAAGCGCACTAGAGATATCGGTGCTCAGAGCCCAGTCGCCTTCCCCGATGCCGCGTACACCGACTGCTCCCACGGAAGATTCCGAACGTTCGTGGCAGGACTTTGCTAACTGTCTAGGGATAGATCCTGATCTGTTCTTCCCGGAGCGCGGCGCTTCAACGCGCGAAGCCAAGGCTGTTTGTAAGGCCTGTGTCGTTCGTGAGGAATGCCTGGAATCGGCCTTAGAGGAAGGTATAAAATTCGGAATTTGGGGCGGCATGAGCGAGCGCGAGCGCCGCCGGATTCGCCGCCAGCGCAAGGTAGCCAGTCGGATGACCGCGATAACTAGAGAGCTTGTAGTTGCTGATTAAGCCGGCGCAGGCTGGTGTCTTTACCTAGTACGGACATGGTCTCAGCCAAGCCCGGCGAAGACGCGGCCTGAGTTGTCGCGATGCGAATAAGACTAAACAGAACTACTGGTTTTTGGTTTGTGGCCGTCAGTAAATCATTTAATCTTTTGCTTACATCATCAGCCGAAAAGTCGCTTTGTTCCAGGCTGTCGATGGCTTGTTTCATTAATAATTTTTGATCATCAGATGAAATCTTGCTGAGCTGTTTATGGCCGGAAATTAGTTGCGGATTGATGGGTTGATCTTTAAAGAAAAATTCTGTCAGCTGTGGTAATTCGGTTAAGTACTTAAGTCTTTCTTTCACCAATTTTAGAACAGACTGTTTATAGGATTCATCGTAATCGGCGGCCACTTTGGGCCAGTTATTTGTTACTTGTTTGTAGAGTTCATCAAGGGGCAGCTGCCTGATAAAATTACCGTTTACCCACAGCAGGCGTTGTTCGTCAAAGCGGGCCGGACTGCGCTGTACGCGCTCGAGACTGAATTTTTGGACTAGTTCGTCGCGACTAAAGACTTCTTGTTCGCTGCCGTCATTCCAGCCAAGCGTGGCTATAAAACTTACCAAGGCGTCCGGCAAAAAGCCATCGCGAATATAATCCAGTACATCTTTAGCCCCGTCGCGTTTAGATAGTTTTTTATTGCCCGACGGTCCAAGTATGTGTGGAACGGTTGCCATTACCGGGGCTGTAAATCCGAGGGCTTCGTATAGGTTCAGATAATTTGGCACGCTGGCTAAGAATTCCTGTCCACGGATGACGTGGCTTATAGCCATATCCTGGTCATCTACAATATGCGAAAAATTATAAGTCGGGTAACCGTCAGATTTTATAAGTACAAAATCATCAATCACTTCCGGGCCGGTGGAAAGGTCGCCCATGACTTCGTCGTGCCACTTGTAGGCTTTCGGATCGGATTTAAAGCGCAGCGGCTGGCTGCCGTCCCATTCCGGTGGATTTTCCGGCCGATTGTTTCGATACAAAAAAGGTTGTTTGTTTTTAGTCGCCTCATCACGGAAAGCCTGGACTTGCTCAGGGCTATATGGGTCGGCGTAGGCCCTGCCCTGCTCTATTAGCTTCTGACCCGCTTCCTTATATAATGCCAGCCTATCGCTTTGTCTGATCGGCCCCTCGTCTGGGTCTAGGCCTAGAGCATGCAGGCTGTCCATAATATGCTGGTCGGCACCGGCTACTTCCCTCTTTTTATCGGTATCTTCTAATCGCAAGATAAAGTCGCCCTCATTCTGCCGGGCCAATAACCAACCGAAAAGCGCCGTGCGGATGCCGCCAACGTGCAGGTAGCCTGTCGGGCTGGGCGCGAACCTGGTTCTGACTTTCATAGTAAGGAGTATACCTCAGTTTATAAACAAGCTACTTTGGGAAGAGCAGCGAGGCTTGGTTTGCTTGCAAACTCGGCTTTGCCGACCGAGCGATGAGAAATCCAAGCCGGAGGTTCCCTTTGACCTGTGCGACAGGCTCAAAGGGCCGCGCATGGGTGTCTCATTTCAGTTTATGCTTTTTACAATGTTAAGCAGTTGCTGGGTGCTTAGGCTTCCGTCGCTTTTGACCTGAATCCATTTGTTGTTACTAACAAGATTGGCGCCGTCGTTGTTTATATAGACCGTTCGGCCGCTGTCTTCGTAGGTTTGGTACGGCTGTTGCTGTTTGGCAACATAAGCCTGTAGTAAAGTCTCGCTGTTCCAGCTGGAAGCCTGTTGCTTAACCTGGAAAGCCCGGTTATCGCTATTTGACTGGAAGTTTACTGTCAGTTCGCCATTTGCGTAATGAATCGGTCCTTTCAACGAAAAGCCAGTCGGGTGGTAGTTTGGCAGTGAGGCATGCAAGCCAGCCCTGGTAGCCGCCATCCGAACACTTATATTGGCAATATTCTGATAAAACACGAAACCGCCAAGCACTAGCACAGCTATTACGGCCGCGCCAATACTTAATACGCCTGGCTTAACGTGTAAGCGTCTGGCGACGCTGTGGTGCCAGCGAGCTTTTTTAGGCTTGGGCTGCTCGTGCGATCTGGCATTTTCCAGGGCACGCTCAGTAACTGAAGGCTCGTGGCTGTGATGCGCAGCCGGCAGACTGGCATTTGGCGGCTCGACTACAGAAAGTACGGCGTTTCTGACATATACGCCGCCGGCATTGAACTTTTTGACAAAGCCGCTTTTGGAAACATTGGCGGCTCGTTCCAATCGCTCCGGTCTAAGGCCCAAAGTTACATGTTCTGTGTTTGAGCCGTTGCTACCAGCAGGATTAATCGGTGTTGCTTTTGCGTGCAACAACTGTTTTTTGACTGGTTTATTAACTACTTGCCGCATTAAAGTGTGGCTGCGCTGGGCCTTGCGGTGTGCGGGTTGAACTTTATGCGGACCCGACGTTTTCGTGGTTACCGCGGCGTTTTTAGGCGCCTGGGCTGCGGCTTTTACAGGTGCGCGGCGTACAAAGCCGTCGAGCGTTGGTTTAATTACGCCCACAGAGCTGACAAAGCCCTGCCTGCCCGCACTATAAGTGGCCCCATTTAACTCGATATAAGTTTTAGTTTTACTCAATTGTTTTAGCCTTGAAATCTTCTGTTCCACTAAAGCAAAGTAGTGTGGTTTCATAATACTCGTGCTTATGTTGTTTTACAAGAAGATCGACCCCTGCCGGAAAATGAGGGTAATACCGCCAATCGATATATACTGGTTATGAAATGGATTTCCTTAATCCTCACAAAAAGCGCGCCCATACTATAAGGCTCATAATCGGCTATCTACTAATTGCTGTTGCGTTGGCAATGGGTACGCTTATACTGGTGCTGCTTTCTTATGGTTATGACCTTGACCGCAAAACCGGTACGGTTATTCAAAACGGAATTGTATTTGTCGGCGCTCAGCCGGATGCCGCCGATATTTATTTAAACGGCTCTCGTCAGTCCTCCCGTACAAACACCAAATTGGTACTGCCAGCTGGGCCGTATAATCTAGCCCTAAAGCGAGATGGTTATAGAGACTGGCTGAGAACATTTGTCCTGCAGGGGGGCAGCGTTGAACACATAGACTACCCTTTGCTTATTCCGAATAAGCTGACTCCTAAAGACGTTGAACTATA
>CAYUOI010000008.1:0-12709 GCA_964446365.1 uncultured Candidatus Saccharibacteria bacterium
CGGCAGGATAAGCAGTTAGTAAAGCAAACGGCTGAGTCGTATAATCTGACATTTGTTTATGACCAGGGTCACCTTGGTGCCAATGCCAGCGAAGCCACCGCCCGAACGGCCCGCTATAAATTTTTGCGGCGGCTGCGCGATGTAACACATGCCAACGCCATTATTACTGCCCACCATCAAGACGACGCTTTAGAAACGGCAATCATAAATTGGCTGCGCGGCACCGGTCGGCGTGGCTACACGGCTCTTAAAAATGATCACGAACTGCTACGTCCGCTACTGGACGTGCCAAAGCAGGAATTAATAAACTATGCCAAGCGGAATAATCTAGTCTGGAACGAAGACAGCACCAACCAAGACACCCGATATCTACGTAACTTAATACGCCAGAAAATTATGCCTCAGTTAACGGCTGGTCAGCGGGCCAAGTTAGTCAAAACACTTGATGAGCTGCGAGAAGTTAATGACAAAATTGACGAAAAATTGGTCCATTTTTTGCACACCCAACCCAAAAAGCACCATATCAATCGACATTGGTTCATTATGTTACCCCATGATGTGGCCATGGAGGTAATGGCAATGTGGCTAAGGCTTAACGGTTGCGAATTTGATTCAAAGCTACTGTCTAGGTTAGTGGCGGGTTCCAAAATTTTGCCGCCCGGCAAGCAAATTGATGTCGACAAAAACCACGTTATAGAAGTAAAAAAGACTGAATTGGCACTCATGGGTAGAGAGCGCTAGCGCGACAGACACGCGTAGTATATAATTTCTCTGCTAGGGGAAGGTATAATTTGACTGATTAAGGAGAATTATATGCCGAACCCGATCCGCCTATGGCGGACCGGCGTGAAGCTATATAATAGTCATTTATGGATAAAGAGCGATTCAGTATGAAGCAGATGGGCGGCAAGAATAACCGAGGATTAAAAAATCTTGGTTTCGCGGCCTTGGTTCTGCTTTTTGGTTTGATAATCTTCGCGGCCTATGGCCAACCGTCACAACTAAAACAAGTTCCGCTGTCTCAGGTCGTCCAGGAAGCCAATAGCGGCCAATACCAGAAAATTCAAGTTAATGGCAATGCCCTGACCATCACTAAAAAGGGCGACGACAAAGCCAGCCTGAAATCCTTCAAGGACAGCGGTTCCAGCATGAAAGACGAGGGCGTTGACTACACCAAGGTAACTGTTGATACGCGTCCGGAATCAAATGCTAGCAGTACCTGGCTTAATATTGGCGTGTCAATTTTGCCGGTAATTATCATCAGCGCCGTACTTTTCTTTATGCTCAGAAGCGCCCAGGGACAGGGCAATCAGGCCATGGCGTTTGGTAAAAGCCGCGCCCGGCTTTACGGCAATGAGAAAGATAAAGTGCTCTTTAGCGATGTGGCCGGTTCCGAAGAAGCCAAAGTCGATTTACAAGAAGTCGTCGAGTTTTTGAAATACCCCAAGAAATTCGAATCAGTCGGCGCCAAGATTCCTAAGGGCGTCTTATTGGTTGGCCCGCCCGGAACAGGTAAGACAATGCTGGCCCGAGCCGTAGCCGGTGAGGCCAACGCACCGTTCTTCAGCATATCCGGTTCAGAGTTTGTTGAAATGTTCGTTGGCGTCGGCGCCAGCCGGGTGCGGGATCTTTTCGCCAAGGCCAAGAAGAATTCACCCTGCATTATATTCATTGACGAAATTGACGCCGTTGGACGCCGCCGCGGCAGTGGCATGGGCGGCGGACATGACGAGCGTGAACAAACGCTTAACCAGATTCTGGTGGAAATGGACGGATTTGAGCAGGGAACCAACGTAATTGTGTTGGCCGCCACTAACCGTAGCGATGTCTTGGACCCGGCGCTTTTACGACCGGGCCGTTTTGACCGCCGCGTTAATATCGACCTACCCGACCGAAAAGACCGTGAAGCCATCTTAAAGATCCACTTTGCCAAGAAGCCTATGGGCAGCAGCGTTGATTTAGATGCTTTGGCTGCTAAGACGGCTGGATCGTCCGGGGCTGATTTACAGAATATCGCCAACGAGGCCGCAATTATCGCCGCCCGCCACAACCGCAAGGAAATCAATCAGGATGATGTGACCGCTGCTTTTGAAAAGGTTGCCATCGGTCCGGAGCGCAAGAGCAAGGTGATGAGCGAAAAAGAGAAAGAATTGACCGCTTACCATGAAGCTGGCCACGCTATTGTCGGCCACGTGTTGCCTGACAGCGATATGGTACACAAAGTTACCATAATTCCGCGCGGCGGTACCGGCGGCGTAACCTGGTTCATACCGCCGGAAGATAAAAGCTATCACAGCATTATTGAATTTAAAGATGTTTTAGCGCGAATGTTGGGCGGCCGTATCGCAGAGGAAATTAAATACGGAACAGACCGCGTTACCACTGGCGCCGGTAATGACTTGCAGAAAGCCGCCGAACTAGCCCGCGACATGGTAGTTAACCAGGGAATGGGCAAGAAACTGCGCGACCAGGTCTTCCATGTTGATGAGGGTATGATGATGGACAAGCTGATGCACGAGCGCACCTATTCTGAAGACACTGCTAAACAAATCGATGAAGAAGTTGAAAGTTTAATTAGCGAAGCCGCCAATCGCGCGCGCATGGTTATTAAAGCCAACATGGACAAGTTGGAAAACCTTAAGAAAAGCCTACTGGAAAAAGAAACTGTCGAAGCTGAAGATGTTCTGAATATACTAAAGGGCAGTACAATGCCTAGAGCCGCTTCGCTTTACTAGAACCATGAAAGATCCGAACACCCTACCCTTTCCAGAAGCAGACAGTTAAGAAGCTGCTGTAATAGCTGGAGCACTCCTTGTAATTAACAGCACCGATCCAGACTATACCGAAGCACAAGCTCGTCAGGATGCCACTACTTACTTGGAATATCAAAATGCAATTGCGTCAGGCTTTTTAGTTGATACCGGCGTGGTTAAGTTGCCCGGTTTCACGTTCTATATGGATTCTGGTCAAAAAACGCATACCGAATGAACCAGAAACGCTTTGTTCGGACTTCAGAATTTGTGGCATCCCTCTTATACTAGGTAGCGAATGAAAAGTTTCCTAAGGCGGGCTAATAAACGCATTACATTTGGCAACGCCGCCAGTCTGCTGATGGTGGCGACCCTTATGAGCCAGATGCTTGGGTTTTTCCGAAATCGACTGGTCAGCGCCAACTTCACACGGCTTAACCCTGGTAGCACCGATGCGTTCTTTGCCGCTAACCAAATACCAGATTTCTTTTTTCTGACCATTGCCGCTGGCGCCCTGGGTGTTGTGCTGGTGCCGGTGCTGGCAGATCGTTTATTTAAGGGCGACAAAAAAGGCATGTGGGAAATTACCAATAGTATGTTGAATTCCATGGCCATTGTGATGTCGGTGGTGGCAGTGATTATTCTGGTTTTTGCCCGGCCGCTTTTGCACTATATAGTCGCACCTAAACTACCGCCAGAACAACTTGACCAAGCAACCACCATCATGCGCCTTATTGCCCTTAACCCGCTGCTTTTCACTCTGTCGGGCATTATAACCAGCGTGCAGCAAACCTTTGGCCGCTTCTTTTTCTACGCCTTGGCCCCGCTGTTTTATAACCTGTCCATCATTATCAGCATTTATGTGTTCAAGGACCACTTGGGCGTAATTGGTCTAGGGGTAGGTGGTATGATTGGCGCTGTAGCCCAATTAGCGATCGCGTGCCTTGGTTTGATCGGCCTCGGTTACCGCTATCGCCCTAAAATTAATCTGGTGTCGGATGACTTCAGACTACTAATGCGCAAACTGCCGGCCCGCTCGGTCGACCAGGGCATCGATTCTATTAACAGCATTGTTGAAACCAACCGCGCAACTACACTCGGCACCGGCGCGGTCACATACTATAACTTTTCAACCACGCTTATGAACGTACCGGTCATGCTATTTGGCACCGCTATTGCGACGGCGGCTTTTCCACGTTTGGCCGACCGTCTGGCCCAGGGCAGGCCCGATCTATTCCACCGTGATTTCTTTAAGATTCTTCGCATAATGATTTGGTTAGCCTTGCCAGTAGTGGCGATAGGTTATTTCACGCGCGGCTATCTGGCCCGCTTACTGTACGGTGATGTATCGCCGCAGGTGGCAGTCATCTTCGGCTTCTTTGCGGCCTGTATTTTCTTTCGCATTATCTACACCATTATTTCGCGCTATTTCTACGCGCAGAAAGATACCATGACACCGCTACTGGTATCACTATTTGCGATTGGGCTCAATATCTTCCTGGTATTTCATCTGGCCAAGCCGGAAGCTTATGGCGCGCCGGGCCTAGCCATGGCTCAATCAATTGTGGCCGCTACCGAAGTTGTAATTTTGTTCCTAATTATGTTTATGCGTGATCCTTATATGATCAACCGGGCATTTTGGGGAGCCTGTTTGCGTATTTTGTCCGTTACCGGCTTTAGCTTATTGACAGCCTTTATAATGATTTCACTTCTACCTCTAAAACTTACAGACCGCGGTCTGGTTACTTTGGGTGCAAAGTTTTGCAGCATAGCCTTTGTTACTTTTGCGGTTCATTTTGCCATCTCCTGGCTATTTGGGCTCGAAGAGGTAAATCCGATTATCGAAAAAGTCCGCAAGATTGTGCTCAAACCAGTTAGAATTCAATAGATGAATCAGGACCACATACGTAACTTTTGTATTATTGCTCATATTGACCATGGTAAGTCGACGCTAGCCGACCGTTTGCTGGAGCTAACTGGCACTGTTGAAAAGCGCAACATGAAGGCCCAACTGCTGGATAAGATGGATCTGGAGCGTGAAAAAGGAATCACTATCAAACTGGCCCCGGTTCGCATGAAGTACCAGGACTACGAGCTTAATCTAATAGATACTCCAGGCCACGTTGATTTCAGCTACGAGGTCTCGCGAAGCCTGGCGGCCTGCGAGGGTGCGCTTTTAGTGGTTGACGCCTCGCAGGGTATACAGGCCCAAACCTTGGCCAATGTTTATTTAGCATTGGCAGCAGATCTGACCATTATTCCGGTTCTAAATAAAATCGACCTGCCGGCGGCAAACGTTGAAAGAGTTAGCCAGGAGATAATTAGCTTGCTTGGCTGCAAAGCCGAGGACATTCTGAACATTTCGGCTAAGACAGGCCAGGGGGTAGATAAGATACTGGAGACAATTGTCTATAAAGTGCCGGCCCCAACCGGCAAGCCTGATAATCCAACTCGTGCCCTAATATTTGACAGTTACTATGACGATTACCGCGGCGTTATATTGTACGTAAGGGTTGTCGACGGAAGCATTGCCAAGAATTCGCAAATTAGGATGATGGCAACTAGCGCCGAAGGCATTGCTTTAGAGGTTGGTTCATTAACGCCTGAGATGAAGCCAGCCCAACTTACCAAGTCCGGTGAGATTGGCTACGTTGTTACTAACCTTAAAACAACTCGCGAAGCCAAGGTTGGTGATACCGTTACTCTTACTGGCCAGCCGGCTCAGCAGGCATTACCAGGTTACAAAGACGTTAAGCCATTTGTTTATGCCGGTTTCTTTCCGCAGTCCAATGAGCAATATCAGGAACTAAAAGATGCTATTGAGAAATTGTCGTTAAGTGACTCCGCCTTGCAATTTACGCCAGAAAACTCACCCGTTCTTGGGTTTGGCGTACGCGTCGGTTTTTTGGGTTTGCTGCACATGGATATTGTCCGCGAGCGGTTGGAGCGCGAATATGACCTGGAACTGGTAGTCACAAACCCTTCAACCGACTATCAGATAACCTTAACAAGCGGCGAAGAGTTGGATATCAAAAGTGCCGCCGATCTGCCGGAAGTCTCACAAGTGCTGGAAATACGTGAACCGTGGATTAGCGGCGAAGTAGTAGCACCAAAAGACTATGTCGGAACAGTTTTGCAGCTGATTGCAGGTAAGCGCGGCCGTCAGAAAAATCTGTCTTATGTCGATGCCCAATTAGCAGTTATAACATTTGAAGCACCTCTAGCTAATCTACTAACTGACTTTTACGATCAGTTAAAAACCGTAACAAGCGGTTACGGCTCGTTTAACTATGAACTGGCCGATTACCGTGCCGAGGATCTGGTACGCTTAGACTTTTATGTAGCCGGCGAGAGGGTGGATGCCCTGAGTATTATGGTGCACCGCAGCGAAGCCCAAAGCCTGGGCCGTCAAACTGTCGATAAACTAAAAGAAGTCATTCCTCGCCAGAACTTTCAAGTCAGCCTGCAGGCGGGCATTGGCGGCAAGTTCATTGCCCGCGCCGATGTCAGCGCCTACCGCAAAGACGTAACAACCGGCTTATATGGTGGTGATGTTTCGCGTAAGAAAAAGGTGCTAGCAAAACAGGCCAAAGGCAAAAAGCGCATGAAACGCTTCGGCAGGGTGGATATCCCCGCCGAAGCATTCACGGTTATGCTAAAACGCGATTAGCCTGCTGTACCACCATTGCAGTTAATTATTTGTCCCCAACCCTTTGTGGGTATGCTAATTCTACCGGCCTGCCCAGGGGAACCGACATAATTTATTGTGCCTCCTGAACTTCGTGATGAAGTGTCGTGAATCCATACTTCTCCCCAGTCACCGTAATAAGTAGAAAAGCTAGCGGTAGTACTTCCGGCCGTATTACCATAGTAGCCATTACCTCCGTTAACTGCGGTGGCATTAGCTCCTCGATAGCTAGTTACTTGATAATAAAGAGGTGATGTGGACGCTGCTTTTGTAAAAAGAAAGGTCACGTTATAAGCACCACCATATGCAGATGTATATTGCTTACAAGCGTAAGCACTAACACCCTTGCTGCTGAATAAGTAGGTATAGCTTTGCGCGTGGCTCTTATACAAGTAATAGCCACCGCCAACAGCGGCAAAAGCGGCAATAAACAATACCAGTTGTTTAAATTTAGTGTTTGGATTAAGGGCACTGCCCAACTTCTGAAGCGGGGTTTGTTTCTTTTTGCTTGGCATTTTTGTTCCTGAATTTTAGGTTAACTTTAACTGTTTTATAGCTTAAGCAAAACGAACTGTCAAGCATATTAAACTTCACCTTATTAATAATGTAGAATACGATTAGTGAACCCGCTAAAAAACATTGGTGAATTATTACAGCCGACCGTAGCCAGCATCGCTACCTCGCTCATCTTCACCTTTATCATGGTGGGGGCGGGTTTATGGTATACGGATTTACGCACCGGCGTGCTATTTAACGCGCTGACTTTCGGTTCCAGTTCAGCCGCTACAACTATAACAAGTCAAACAACACTGTCAGATTTAAATGACCATATCTTCGGCAACCCGCTCCTAAATAAAATACTTTTCTATGCAATGTGGCTTTTAATAGGCTGCCTGGTCTATATTCTGGTTTCAGCGCTCGTTTCCATGGGCAGCGAGTCTGTTGAAGCGGTTGAAGAAATGAAATACGTTCATGCTAAACGCAAGCAGATGGAAGCGGTTTTTCTGTCACGTTTGGGTGTTCGCGGGGTGGCTGCTGTTTTAGAGATTGCCTATACCATCTTGTTTGTGAAGCTTTTAGTACCCTATAGTCTTTACGCGGTGCATGTAGGTGCTAATCAGACCCAAATACTGCCCGCCATTGCTTATATAGCCTTAGGATCCGTCGTACTGCTACTAAGCTTTCACGTACATGTAGTGCTGCTTAGAACTATTGCGCTGCGTACCCGCCTGTTTGAGGCTGGTTGAGCATTTGAATTAGTAATTGGCTATAATTAATAAACCATGAAGAAGCACATTATTACTATTGCCGGACGTCCTGGGAGCGGCAAGTCAACGGCGTCAAGTAATGTGGCGTCGCAATTAGGCTATCAACACTTCTCTTCTGGCGACTTTTTTAGGGTCATGGGTAAAGAGCGCGGCATGGATTTGCACCAAATAACTTTAGCTGCTGAACGCGAAGAAGAGATCGACCGAATAGTCGATCAAAAACTACGAGACATTGGCGATAGTGAGGATGAAATAGTTATTGACTCAAGAATGGCGTGGCATTGGATGCCCTTTTCTTTCAAAGTGTTTTTGGAGCTGGATTTAATGACGGCTGCAGAGCGCATTATTCGAAAAATGGATCCAGCCAGAGTACGGCATGAGCATATACCAAGTGATCCGGCAAAATATGTGAAACTCTTGCAGAGAAGGTTGGATAGTGAAATTCTTCGTTATAAAAAACTGTATAATGCCGACCCCTTTAACAAAAGCAACTATGATTTGGTGATAGATACTGCGATAACGGGTCCAGGAGAGGTCGTAAAGCAAATAATCCAAGCTTATAAGGACTGGCAGTCTAAATAAATTATATTGCCGGCCTCCGAGTCAATAGTGCCTATGCTTGTTGTTTTCAAGGGATAGAATTACTATTTTGGGATGGAACAATCACATAGCCCTGAAAAAAAATTACCGGGCAGTAATTTTTTGCTACGGGCGGTAGAGAAAAGACTCGTTCGCCTACGCCACCTGCAAATAGATAGACTTACACCCGGATTCCCAGTAGAAGGAACGAGTTACGGTAAGCTACGGCCAACGGTCGTTGAAGTTATAAAAAACACTGATGGTATGAAAGTTAGCCTCAAACGAGAAGAAACCCGCGGGGTACCCGGCTATGATCTTTCAATTGAAGTGCTTCGCGATTACTACGGCGGCATAAGCGGCATACGGGCTAAGGCTGTTGAGTCTAAGGGCGGGGAAATTCCCAGCACGCGCATGTACGATTCTTTTAGCAGTGAACCAGATAGTTTTTCTCTTGGTGAAGTAGTTGGTGGACTAAGACAGGCCCATCATCACTTTAACCCTTCCGCACCCGAACTTGACGCTTAAAATGCCGCGTACCGGACTTGGTTACAGTACATCTGTCGAAGGTCGGCAGGTAGATAGGCTAATAGTTGCCGGACTTACGCCGATTTTGAGGGCGGGTGAATTTGCTACCGGTCAGATTATTAGCCGCAGCGAGTTTCCGGAATTGAGTGTCTATTATGATCAAACTCGTATAGGCCAGCATGGCGAGCCGTTTGAAATGCATAAATTGCAGACGTTACGTCCTGGTACTGCAATCCCTCTTAGCAGAGCGGCGGAGGTTATGCGGCGGCGAGGGCCAGATGAACTTGGACAGTTGAGAAATATAGAGGAAGGCCAAATGAGCTTTTTTGGGCATAGGCCTCTAATTCCAGAGGAGTATGAAGAAGTGCTTGATAATCTGCCTTCAACCAAATTTAAAAGTAGCTGGCAGAAAGTAATTGATCTTACATTACCGGGAATACTGAGTTCATACGGAATTCACCATCATATTCACCCGCATGGAGATGGCGTTAACAGCGAGTACGACATTCGGGCCATTCTGGATATCCATGACGCTATTAATGCTTCCACTAGTTATAACATTGGGCTGCTGGCCACCTTTGCTAAGTTAGTTGCCCGAAGAGGGTTTTAGAGAACTGGCACTCTTGACCCAAGACTGCTAATTAGTTAAACTAGCACTGTTATCTTATGAGTGCTATGACAGATCGACAACAAGAAATATTGCGCGCCATTGTAGAGCAGTACGCCGAAGTGGCTAGCCCAGTCGGCAGTAGTTTGCTGGCCAAAGTTTTTAATGTTTCTTCGGCGACAATTCGCGCCGAAATGGCTGAGTTGGAAAGGCATGGCTACATTATGCATCCGCACACCAGCGCCGGCCGCATTCCAACCGACAAAGGCTACCGTTATTATGTTAACCAACTGGCTGCCGCTGGCAGCGTTGAACAAATTGCCCAAAGTACGGAAAAAAGCCGGGGCGCCGAACGGGCTTTGACGGCCCGAGTTACCAGCGGCGGATTGCCGGAGCGCACTATACGCAATGCCGTCGACACCCTGGTTGAACTGACACATAACCTTGGGTTAGCGACAATCGGCAATCAACTTTATATGAGTGGTTTATCCAATTTATTTGGCCAGCCGGAATTTATGCACACCGGCCAAGCTCAACAGGTGGCTAGATTACTGGACAACCTTGAGCCATGGCTGCGCGAGGCCGCGCCCAACGAACCCTTAAATGTTTACATTGGCGCCGAAAATCCAATAGGCCGGGCTGCCGGTGCCAGCTTAATAATCAGCCGGTTCCGCAGTCCTTATTCTGATAGCAGTTATATTGGAATACTGGGTCCGACCCGGCAGCAGTACCGTGACGTTATGAACCTGGTCCAGCACGCCGGCAAGGCGCTAGAAGAGGTGCTTTATGAATAAGCCTAAGAAATCCATGGCTGACGTAGAACAGCAGCTCAATGATTTAACTGAGGCGCTGAAGCGCGAGCGGGCCGATTCAGATAACATCCGCCGCCGCCACGAGGCCGATATTGCCGGGCTAAAAGATATGGTCAAAGCCAGCGTGGTGCGTGAACTGTTGCCGGTAATTGACAACTTTGAACGCGCTCTCAAACACGTGCCCAAAGATCTAGCCAAAAATGATTACATTAAAGGTGTAAACGCGATTGTTTCGCAATTTGAAAAAAGTCTGCAAAATATGGGGCTGGAACGAATTAAAACAGTCGGCGAAGTGTTTGACCCCCACCTGCACGAAGCGGTCAGTATGGAAGAGGGCGATGGCCCGGTTGAAGTTGTTTGTGAGGAACTTCAACCAGGTTATCGCCTTGGCGACGAAGTTATCCGCCATGCGATGGTAAAAGTTAAGATGGAGCACAAGAAATGACAACCCACCCAAAGGGCGCCTTTGATCATAGAGGTTTTGAAAAAGTAGTGAAAGATGACTTTGCTCATTTAGCGGATGTTGTACGCGAAGCAGGGTCCAACGATATACCCGATCACTTTATAGTGTCGACCCCAAAGGAAGTTTTTGCAAAATTAGTTGAAGCAGCTAGGCAGAGCAGGGAGCAGGCTGAATGAGTGACACTGAAAGAGGCGATGAAAGAAACGCTTTTCGTGACGAATTTCACGACTTCTTACAGCAGGCTGATGCCGATCATGACACCGGGGCATTATTTAAAAGATCACACGACGAAGAGCTAGGCGAACTTGCTTTTGAGCTCTGGGGCGAACCCCGCTTTCCAAATGTCGACGTAAACGCAATTGATCCAGATCAAGATAATCAATCAGAAGGAGGAATATAACAATGGCAAAAATTATTGGAATTGATTTAGGCACAACCAACTCGGCTATGGCTGTTATGCAGGCCGGCAAGCCGGAAATTATAGCTAACAGCGAGGGCGGCCGTACTACACCATCCGTCGTAGCCGTCAACAAAAACGGTGAACGGCTGGTAGGCCAGGTGGCCCGCCGCCAACAGGTGACTAACCCCAAGAACACCATTTATGAAGTAAAACGCCTAATCGGACGGCGCTGGGAAGACAAAGAAGTCCAGCGCGACATTAAGCTAATGGGCTACGAAATGGTCAAAAGCGGCCAGGGCGTTAAGGTTAAAATGGGCGGCAAAGAATACAGCCCCGAAGAAGTCAGCGCCATGATTCTGACTAAACTCAAAACTGATGCCGAAGCTTTCTTGGGCGACAAGGTTACCGAAGCGGTTATTACTGTGCCGGCTTATTTTGACGATAGCCAGCGCCAGGCCACTAAAGACGCAGGTAAAATTGCCGGCCTGGAAGTAAAGCGCATCATCAACGAACCTACCGCGGCTGCTCTGGCCTACGGTCTGGACAAGGCTGATAAGAAAGACGAGAAAATTGCCGTCTTTGACCTCGGCGGCGGCACCTTTGATGTTTCTATTCTTGAGCTTGGTGACGGTGTTTTTGAAGTCAAAAGCACCAACGGTGACACCCATCTGGGTGGTGCCGACTTTGACCGAGTAATCGTTAACTATCTGGCCGAGCAGTTTAAAAAAGACAGCGGCCTGAATGTAACTGACGACAACGCTGCCATGCAGCGATTGCGAGATGAAGCCGAAAAGGCCAAGATTGAACTTTCTACGACTACGGAAGTCGACATCAACCTACCGTTCCTGACCGCCGATGCCGACGGCCCCAAGCACTTTGAGCACAAGCTGACCCGCGCCAAGTTAGAAGATCTAGTCGGCGAGCTGATTGAAAAGACCGCCGGACCATGCGAAAAAGCCCTGAAAGACGCCCAAATTACCGCCAAGGATATAGATGCCGTGGTGCTGGTTGGGGGTATGACCCGTATGCCGGCCGTGCAAGAAAAGGTTAAGAAAATCTTCGGCAAAGACCCGATGAAGGGTGTAAACCCAGATGAAGTTGTCGCCGTGGGTGCGGCCATCCAAGGCGGTGTGCTGCAGGGCGACGTCAAAGACGTTTTGCTGCTTGATGTAACGCCGCTATCAGTCGGCATTGAAACACTTGGCGGCGTCGCCACCAAACTAATTGAACGAAACACTACTATCCCAACCAGTAAAAGCGAGACATTTTCAACGGCTGCCGACAACCAACCTCAGGTGGAAATTCACGTTGTCCAGGGCGAGCGCGAAATGGTGGCCGACAATAAAACGCTGGGCCGCTTTGTGCTAGATGGCATTCCGCCAGCCCCGCGCGGCGTGCCTCAAATTGAGGTTACCTTTAATATCGATGCCAATGGCATTTTGAATGTTACAGCCAAAGATAAAGGCTCCGGCAAGGAACAGAGCATTACTATTCAAAACAGCGGTAACTTGAACAAAGAAGACGTTGAGAAGATGGCCAAAGAAGCCGAAGCTCACGCTGATGAGGACAAGCAAAAACGCGAAGCCGTCGAAGCCCGCAACGTTTTAGACTCCAGTG
>CAYUOI010000009.1:0-12474 GCA_964446365.1 uncultured Candidatus Saccharibacteria bacterium
TAATTATATGCATCAAATGATCAGTATTAGTTTCGCCGGCGGTCCGAGCTGCTTTGATATCCTCGATTTTAAGTGACCGGTACAGTTTATGCTTAACTCTATTAAGCATCCCGATACCAATCGATTGTAGTTTTTAGGCCATCTGATAAATCTATGCGGTGTTTCCAGCCTAGACGATGGATCTTGTCGACACTCATGTAGCGGCGGTACGTTCCATCGGGTTTGGAAGTATCAAAGGCAATCTCGCCCTTAAAGCCTATAATGTCTTTGATCATAAGAACTAGATCCTTGATAGATATATCAGTACCGGTGCCAAGGTTAATGTGGGTGTTACGAACCTCTTTCATGCCTTTGGACATATCTGCGAAATCGACATTGTTCATAACAAAAACACAGGCTTCGGCCATGTCATTGGCGTGCATAAACTCACGGTATGGTTTACCACTGCCCCAGACGCTTAAGACAACCTTGTCATCATGCATACCTATGCCGTATTTACCGACCGCTTCAAGCACGGAGGATTCGGAGGCATCTTGCAATCCCAAGTTGGCGGCCGCCTTTGCAAAATCTCCATCTTCAATGAATTTACATAACAAATTCTTGCGAATCAGGGCAGGTATTACGTGTGATTTTTCTAGATCAAAGTTGTCATTTTCGCCGTAGAGATTTGCCGGCATGACCGAAACGTAATTCGTGCCGTACTGCAAATTAAAACTCTCGGTAAGCTTAATGCCAGAAATTTTTGCGAGGGCGTAAGGCTCATTGGTGTATTCAAGGGGCCCGGTCAGAAGACTTTCTTCTTTTATGGGCAGGGCGGCCTCTTTAGGATAAATGCAGACACTTCCTAAGAAGAGAAGTTTCTTGACGCCATTATCATAGCTGGCCCTTATGACATTATTCTGGATGGCTAAATTATCAAAGATAAAATCAGCCCGGTAAATGTTGTTGGCGTTTATGCCGCCGACTTTGGCAGCAGCTAAAAATACATATTCAGGCTTTTCGGCTACAAAGAAGGCTTTGGTGGCGGCTTCATCACGCAGGTCCAGCTCTTTGGAGCTTTTCAGAACAAAGTTGGTAAAACCCTGGGCCTGCAAAATACGCAGTATGGCACTCCCAACTAACCCGTTATGACCAGCAATGTAAATCTTTGCATCATTATCCATAAACGTTACTCCATAATAACAGAGATAGAGAGGCTTTAGAAGCCATCGCCAAGAAACACAACAAAGACTGTATTTCTATTACTGAACATCATGCTGCTTAGCAATTTCAGCCAGATGCTGACTATCTCGCAACGCGATTTCCTTACCATCGATTTTTACAAACGCACCGTCGTGGGGTGGGAAGAAAAAGGCCCGGATTTTGCGCGAAACAGTCTCCGGATCATCATCCAAGTGTACCTCACGCAGCCTATCCAGGTCAGCCTTTGCTGTATAAATTGATTCGCCAGAGGACTGCTGCAAACGCGGTAGCGGCCTACCCCGCTTAACCCTTCCCATTATATTCTTGAAAAGTGCGAACATTTTATCGCTGGCCTGTTTCTCCAACAATTGAGCAGTAGTGGTCTTCGGGTCAATCGTAAATTTATCGACGGCTATCAGGTCACCAGTATCAAAATCTTTGTCGACGTAGTGTGCCGATACGCCATATGTATCATCGCCCTCTAAGATAGCGCGTGAATATGGCGCAACACCACGATATTTAGGCAATGGTGCCGGGTGGAAGTTGATGGCTCCCAATTTAGGACCGCTGATTAGGGGCTCACGGATCATTTTGGGATATAGGTACGAAACAGCCAGATCAATATCATTCCATGGTCTTTGGTGTGCTTCATCGTGACTGAGAGTAGGAATTCCTAAATGTTTTGAATAGTCAGCCATGGCATCGTTCACTGCCACCACACCAACAACATGTGTGGCTGGATCATTATGCAAGTATTCAAGGGCCTCCCTGACGGCAGGTTTATCTTTACCAAGGAATAGTATTTCAGACATCTTGCAACAATCTCATCAAAGTTGTCAAAAGTATAACATGAACAGGGGTGTAGCGCATCTTTAAAAAGAAGCTTTCCCACACCTGAACCAGAGCTTTTCCGCAGCCTTTCCACAGAACCGTATCGCTCATGCTTGCCGTGAACCAGAGTTACTTTGTATGCTGCCGCCAATATGAGAACGACATGCAAATTATTTAGGGGAGAGGAGGAGAACTAGCACGAATTAAGTAAAAGAGTCTGGTGGGAGAATCTCATAAAGGAGGTATATGAGCGAACTACCAATAGGCTCCGGGGATGGCCCAGAAGTCCAGATTGAGCGCGGCCTGTTAGAACAAACCAAGGACAAATTAAAAAAATCTAAACTTAGCAAAGTTATAGCTGCGGTGTCGCTATTAGTGGCAACAATGAGCCTCGAAATGCCAAACGCCGAAGCCTGTACCGGTACGCATTGTGATGCCCAGGGTACGGTTGAGCTAGCTGGCGGATCATGGCTGAATGGCCAAGGTGTAGATATTTATGCCAATCAAGGTGATGCTAGTTTTGATAGCGGTGTTTATGACTATGTCATCACACCTTCCGGCCAGAGGGTCAAAACTGGCGAAGAATGGCAATGTGTAGAACTAGTGAACCGACTATACTTGACTCGCGGCTGGATAACAGATACCTGGAGCGGAAATGGCAATCAGCTATTTGGTAACGCGCCAGCTAATCTCAATAAAGAAATGGAGGGTCAAATAAGCTACCTAAATCCTGGTGATGTGGTGGCGCTTGATGACGGTTCATATGGCCACGTAGGCGTCGGTAGTTCTTATAATTCATCAACTGGCGCAGTCGATTTAGTCAATCAGAATACGGGTGTTGTACATAGTTCGGCTAACATGTACAACGGCACGCTAACAATGAATGGCTGGAGTGGCTATGGCGTCCAGGGTGTAATTCATAGACCGCAAAGCTCTAATGTCTCACAGATGAGTTATGCTCGTGCCGAAACTACAAAGGCGGCTGATCTTAACGGCGACGGCTTTGACGATTTATATGCGGAGGGCGAGCGCTCCGATACTGCCCAGAATGAGCAGGTTTTCCCTGGCAGCAACTGGCTTGGCAGTAGTCAGTTGTGGGCAACGCCGCCCGGCAATATGATTTGGTACAGCGACTCAATTAATCTGGCAGCCGATATAGATGGCGACAATAAAGACGACTTGGTGACTATTTCTAATAATTCCAGTGGCGGTAACCCGAATATTTTTTGGCAGCGATCCAATGGCAATTCGTTTGATACACCACAGCACGTAGGTACGCCTTCTTTAATAAGCCGCAATACGCGTTGGGCAACCGGCGACGTAACAGGAGACGGCTATGACGACATAATTGCTTTCAGCAAACGTGACGATGTCGGCACAAACATTTTCGTTTTTAGATCACTGAAGAACTGGGTGGGCGGCATGGAAAGTTGGGGTGCAACTGGTTCGGATGTACCGTTTTTGGCATCAAATTTCTTGCCTGGCGATAAAAATGGCGATGGCAAAACTGATTTGTACGCTGTTGCCAAGCATGATGGCCGCAGTGAACCATTTATTTACTGGCTACCCTCAAACGGTCAAAACTTTGAATCGCCGCGACTGACCGCCGTGCCCGGCATAATTTATGACGACGCAAAGTTTACGGCCGGAGATTTTAACGGTGATGGCAAAACCGACATAATGGCCAACACCAAGCGCTCAGACCCGGCGCCTAATCTAAGTGTCTATATATCAGATGGTGGAGATAGTTACAGCTCAATGTCACTTTGGTCGGCACCGGCAGAGCTGCATTGGGCCGACGCTAAATTTGTTCCTGCCGATTTAGATAAAGACGGCGACAAGGACCTACTGGCTATCCAAAACTACAATGGTATTAATCCAGGCATTTACTGGCTCAAAGCCCACAATGGCCATTTTGAAAGTCCGGTTTTGGTTGGCGTCCCTAACGGACGCTATGACCAGATGAAATGGGGCTCCTAAGTTAAAGGACATGAATGTCAAATTCCATCCAAGGATCTTCAAACCACGACACGCCTTCCATAACTAAATTGAAGCGTTCTACATATAGGCCAGGCGTATTGGGTGCTCGAACTTTGAACGTAAAGGCGTCGGTCTCGCCATTAGTAACGGTGTTGTCGGCGTCCACAAGGGTTGCGGCCCGGTAGGCACTAGGCCAGTTCGCATCGTCGTAGTTGAATATGCTTTGTCGATAGGATGGATTCCAGGTGGCCAAGCGGACAGGATAATCATTTGGCTTCCACACAGTAGTGCCGGTGTTTCTGACCACAAGTGTAAATGTGGCGGTATCACCGCGGTTTAGAGTAAAGCCTTTGTCTGAACTTTGCGAAACCATCTGCCATTTATACGTTGCCGGTGTGATATTGAGCTGTAGCTTGAATTTATCGTTGGGCATCCAGGTGGCGCCTTCTGCTACTAGCGTGAAGTATTCTTCGTAGTAGCCGGAACGATTCGGTACATTGATTTTGAACGAGAACGTCGTCCAGTCACCAGGTACAACGGTAGCTTTGCCCATATTGGCTGGACGTACGCCACTGACCCAAGACGGATCGTAAAGGGCGCTTCCGTGATTAGTGGGAAGGAAAGTCCCTAAACGCACGGGGTAATTTGTGTTAGACCAGGCCTGATTACCAGTATTTTTAGCCGAGATAGTCACCGTAAGCTGGGTGTTGCCAGTGACATTATTTGTGCCAGTCGAATATGTTACGCCCGTGTATTCCCACGAGTAGTCAATGCCCTTGGTCGGCCCGAACCAGCCCTCATAGACGGATACAAAATGCTGATTGCCTGAGAAGAACGGCGTGTAACGGTACAGCGCCACGGTGGCACCGGTGTCCATATGGACCGATTGGCCCTCGATGGTAGTGTAGCCGTCATAGTCTTGAGCGTCACAGCTAGCGCAGCGTTTTAGATGCCCTTGCGTCATCGGACCACTATAACCCGTTTGCGGATCATCAGAATTATTCCAGCCCGGTTTCTGGATGTTCCAGTTGTAGTTGCCAAGCGAACGTTGCTGGCTGAATTTCAAAGACCAGGCGGCTTTGACCATCTGCTTAGAAAAACCTTCACTCTTAGTGGCGCAGTAACCCGGACAGTCGTAACCGACGGCTATAGGCACACAGCCGCCACTGTGCGTGCAAGCATAGGTGCAGGGTTGCGAAACCCCTGAAACAGTGCAAGTGAAGACTTTGCCGTTCTGGGGAGTGTCGGCTGCCGGCCAATTAGGATCAGGTTCGTTGAAACAGCCAGCCCCACCAGAAACAAGACTTTGCTCTTTTTGCAATGTGGCCAATAATACGCGCGGATTAAGGTCATAAGCCGAAGCGGCGTGATAAATGACGGTTCCGGCTGAAACATTGCCACCATACAGGTAGCCTTGACTTGGGTTGTAGCCGGTCACATCCGGCGATGAAAAACCATGATTGGTGCTAAGGCAGCTATTTGGAAAATTGACGTTGAGCCAACTATCAATATTGCTGGCATTCATGCTGTTGCTGTTGAACATACCGTCATCCATCAGATTATTGGCAGTAAAGGCGGCGCTGGCCGGAGAGGCGGCCACCATGACCATGAAACAAGCCAACAGCGGTGCCAATAGATATTTAATAAACCGGACTTTTCTCATGGTTGTACCTCCAGCTCCAGTTGGTCTGTGGCTTCGGTGGACTTGCCGTTTAAAGTCGAGATGGCTTTGATGGACCATTTACCCTCGCTGAAACCGGCCGTTTTCAGGTTCCATTGCCAGATGGTCGAGCCATCGCTACCAATTACCTGTTCGGGCAGTGTCTTGACTGAATTACCCATCGTAAAGCTGATATAACATTTAGCGCCCGGTGTACCAGAGCAGACCGACTCCATGTTGGGCGAATTATTTAAACTTGGGTGATGGTTGGCTACGAACGTACCGTAAGGTTTGGTCGGGCCTTCTGAGCTATTGGTAGTTGATCCGCTGGGCGTGTTAGCCGACTGGGTCTTATCGCTACTGGGCGTTGGCTGTGTCGTATCATTATTACCACCTTGGACGGTGGTGGTTGGCGATGTGCTTTGTGTAGTCGGTGTGGTCTTGGCAGGAATGGTCTCATACTTCTTATGAAAAAGGTGAGTGGTATTAGTAATTTCTAGAATAAAAATAGCAAGCGCGGCAATGGCAAGAATGCCGCCGATTGTTAATAAAGTTTTGCGCTTGGGAAAATGTTTTTTCATAGTCTTTATTTCAGTAGCCTTACACTACTATGATGCCACATATGAGAGTAAAAAACAATATCGCTTATGGTGGTTTTAAAGGAGTTAGGGTTTAGCATAAGGGAAATTTATTGTACTCCTTTCGTTATGGGGCGACAAGTTGCCAATGGTTAGTATAGGCGGATAGCGCGCTTGGGTCTGCGGGTTTGCTATCATAGGGCTGTGAAAATAGTGATTTTGAGCGGCTTTTTTAACCCGCTGCACGGCGGCCACCTGGATATGATAGAAGAAGGCGCCCGCCTGGGCGATAAGCTGGTAGTGATTGTAAATAATGACGTCCAGCAGCATCTTAAAAAAGGCAAAATTATCTTGGACGAGAATAATCGTCTGCGGCTTATCAGCGCCCTTAAGCACGTTGATGATGCCGTCCTGTCAATTGACCAACAGCCGCCCGTAATCGAAACGCTGCGAATTATCGCTAAAGAACACCCTAACGATGAGCTGATATTTGCCAATGGCGGCGACAGAAGTTCGGCCAAAGTGGTGCCCGAAACCGGAGTTTGCGAAGAGTTTGGCATCCAGATGCTTTACGGCATTGGCGGAAATCAAAAAGCCGATAGTTCGACCCGCATCAACCAGGCCACCGGCCACGAAATTACTTAGATGACCTTAAAAGACAGCCTCGATCATGTGCCCACCGAGTTGGCATTTGGTACCTCGGGTCTGCGTGGTCTGGTGAGCGATATGACGGACCTGGAATGCTATATAAATACGGCCGGCTTTATAGATTATTTAAAGCAACACGATAACTTAAGTGACGGCTCGGAAATTTTGCTGGCCGGCGATTTGCGCGACAGTACGCCGCGCATTATGAAGAGCGTTTGCCAGGCAATCCTGGACGCCGGCTATAAAGTAGGGAATTGCGGTTTAGTGCCGACGCCAACCGTAGCGCTGCTGGCCTATGAGCAACAGAAACCCTGCATTATGGTTACAGGCAGCCACATTCCCGCCGACCGTAACGGCATAAAGTATTACAAGCGGGAAGGGGAAGTGCTTAAGGCCGACGAGGCAGCCATAAAAGCCTGCGTTACTACCAAGCGCCAGGAAATTTATGACCAGGAAATCGAAGCTTCGGCCTTTGCGGCTGACGGTTCATTAATTAAGACGACTTCCCTGCCGCCGGAATCTTCCAGCGCGGCTGAACATTATGTCCAGCGTTTCAAAAACTTTTTTGCCGCTGATTGTTTGCAAGGCAAAAAACTGGTTTTTTATCAGCAGAGCGCCGTTGGCCGCGATTTGCTGGTTGAATTGCTGCGCGGTTTTGGCGCCGAGGTAGTACCGGTTGAACCATCGGACAAATTTATACCAATAGACACCGAAAATGTGACGGCCGTTGAGCAGGCCAAATTTAAAAGCTTTGCCGAGCAGTATCCTGACGCTTTTGCGATTTTATCGACCGACGGTGACAGCGACCGGCCGTTTGTTGTTGATGAAACCGGAACCTTTCACCGCGGCGATATCCTTGGTGCGGTAGTGGCCACCTATCTAGGAGCTGATTTTGCCGCCATGCCGATTAGTAGCAATGACGCTGTTGATGAAGTCCTTGCGGCCAAAAATATTGAAACTTTACACACTAAAATAGGTTCGCCTTATGTGGTAAGTGCTATGGCTTCAGCTGATTCTAAAACAGCAGTCGGCTGGGAAGTGAACGGTGGTTTTATGGTTGGCAGCGAAATCTCGCGAGCCGGGCGCGTTTTAACGCCGTTGCCAACGCGCGACGCTGCCCTGCCAATTATTTGCGCCCTATTAAGCGCCATAGATAACAATCAGAAAATCTCAGAATTATTTGCTGCCCTGCCGGCCAGATTTACCGGCGGCGGCATGATAGATAACGTGGATCCTTCCAAAATTACAAGATTTCTAGAGGTCTGCCAGGATGAAAAGCTCACCATAAAAATAATGAACCAGGTATTTGCGGACAGCGATCTCGGCAAATTTAAAGAGCTGGATTTAACGGATGGATTAAGGCTACGTTTTGCGTCAAACGATGTCTTGCACTTACGTCCTTCCGGCAACGCTCCGCAGTTCAGGGTTTATTCAAATGCCGGTTCGCAAGCGCGCGCTAACGATCTAGTTGAGCTGGCTATTAGTAGCAACGGCTATATTCCGCGCTTACTGAGCGCTTTGTAATTTTTGCTGCCAGCGCCAGGCGTCTTTGAGGGCGTCAGCCAGAGTCAGTTCGGTTTTCCAACCCAGCACGTCACGGGCTTTATTAACGCTGGCATAAGATTTAATAACGTCGCCTTGGCGGCGTGGCCCGATTTTGTACGGCACTTTTTTACCGGTGACTTTCTCAAAAGTACTTAGCACTTCCAGCACCGTGCTGCCCTTGCCGGTACCCAGATTAAATACGTCAAAATAACCAGCCGGCTGTTTGGCTAGGTGCTGCAGTGACGCTACGTGGGCCCGCGCCAAATCCATAACGTGAATATAATCGCGCACGCAGCTGCCGTCCGGCGTGTCGTAATCGTTGCCAAAAACAGTCAGTTTGTCACGGATGCCGGCGGCCGCCTGGGTAACTAGCGGAATTAGATTTTCGGGCACCCCTAGCGGCAGTTCGCCAATCATGGCAGATGGGTGGGCGCCAATCGGGTTGAAATAGCGCAGCGCCTCAGACCGCAAACTATTACTGGCTTTAGTAACGTCGCGGATTATAACTTCGCAAATTTGCTTGGTGCTGCCATAAGGCGACTCGGCCGGCTGCTGCGGCGATTCCTCGGTAACTGGTAATTTTTCCGGCTCACCATAAACAGTGCAAGACGACGAAAACACTAGCTCTTTGATGTTTTTGTCGGCCATCATTTCCAGTAACACAGTCAAACCAGCAACATTATTCTGATAATACTTAAGCGGCTGGCTGACAGATTCGCCGACTGCCTTGTAGGCCGCAAAATGAATGACGCCGCCAATAATATGCTGGTTAAAGATGCGCCCCAACAGTTGTTTATCCTGATAATTACCCTGATAAAACGGCACCGGCTTGCCGATAATCTGTTTAATGCCCTCCAGCACGCTGGCCTCGGAATTGCTGAGGTTATCGACAATTATTGGTTGAAAGCCGGCTTCGTGCAGGGCCACCACGGTATGCGAGCCTATAAAGCCGGCACCGCCGGTGACAAGAATGCATTTCATAATTTCTCCTCAATATAATTCCGTAATTTTTGGCGAAAATGCTTGGCGTCAAACGTCTGGGCGTATCGGGCAATGGCGTAAGGGTCGTATTTGCTAGGATCAAACGTTTCCAGCACCGCTTTAAGTGAAACCACCGTCTGCTGTTCGTAAAACTCGCCGGTCTTGCCGGGTATAACGTAGTCCAGTGGCCCGCCGGCTTTAAAAGCGATCACCGGGGTACCGGCAGCCATAGCCTCAACCGGTGTAACTCCAAAATCTTCGGCCTCGGTGGGGAAAATAAAGGCGACTGCTTTTTGAAAATCCAGCGGCATTTGTTCGTCGGTTACGGTAGTCAGAAAAGTAACCAACTTGGGGCTGGCCAGCTGGCAGAGCTTTTCGTGTTCCGGCCCGTTGCCGATTACCGTCAAATGCTTGCCCAGAGCGTTACAAGCCTTTATCGCCAGGTCAAAACGCTTATACGGCGTCTGGCGGCCGGCGGTCACTAGTCCATGCCGGTTCTTAAGCGGACCTTTCAGCGCAAAGCGCTCGACATTCACCGGCGGATGAATAACCACCGAATCGCGGCCATAGTATTTCTTAATTTCAGACTGTATAAAACTGGAGTTGGCAATCATAAAGTCAGGCCGTTTGGCGGCTTTCTTATCCCACTTTCTCAGCGGCGATATCAGTAGGCGCAAACCCAGCCGCGCCAGCGGGTCAAAGAAACCGAACCCAGGGGTTTTCAGGTAGGCATTAAAGCGCTTCCAATAGTAGTGTGTCGGCGCGTGGCAGTAATTTATATGTAATGTTCCCTTTGGTACTTTTATGCCCTTGGCTTCGGCGCCTGAACTGCTAATTACCAAATCGTAGCCCTTCAGCTTCAAATGACTGAACCAAAGAATGCGCAAAACCGGCAGAAATTTACGAAGTTTAGAAAAAGGCCAGTGCTGCAGATAACCGGTTTTGACTTTGCCGCCGTAACGCTTTCTCACGTCCGGCGAGCAGTAAGATGTATAAACCGTAGCATTAGGAAACATCTGGTGTAGCTCAAACACCACCCGCTCGGCGCCGCCGTGGATTAGCCAGTCGTGCACAATAGCTACTTTTAGATCGGCCAAATTCTTGGTTTTATTAGGTTTAATTACCAATGGTCCTTCGACTACCGGCATCGGTTATTTGGCTCCTTCGCCAGTCAGGATTACCCGAACGGTTTTGAGCAGAATGACAATGTCGAACCAAAAGCTCCAGTTCTGTACATAGTACATGTCCAGTTTGCGGCGTTCGTCATAACTGATGCTTTTGCGTCCCGAAACCTGGGCTAGGCCGGTGATGCCGGACTTAACACTCAGGATGGTATGCCGCTTGGCGTAAACTTCCAGCTCGTCAGGCACCAGCGCCCGCGGCCCGACCAGACTCAAATCGCCCTTAATGACATTAAAAAGCTGCGGCAATTCATCCAGGCTGGTTTTGCGGAGCACCCGGCCTAATCGTGAAACGCGCGGATCATTAGCCAGAAAGTCACCGTTATCGCGGTAAATTTTAACCAGCTCGGGTTTGCCCATTTTGGCGAATGCCTGCTCCGGCGACAGGCCGCTATAGGTTTTTCGGTGAGTGCGGAATTTAAAAACCCGAAATGGCTGGTCAAAGCGCGTCAGTCGTTTTTGACGGAAGAAAACATGGCCGCCGCTTAGTAATTCCAGAATAATAATGATGAACATGAACGGCAGCGCAATTAACAATAAAACCCCGCCTACAATTAAATCAAACAGACGTTTGACTATCCGGCCCCAACCTATCAGGGCCGTTTGGTGGACTGCCACAACCGGTACCGCTGAGCGGAAAAGTTCCACCTGCAAATTACCAACGAACAATTCTGTATTGCCCGGTACAAAACGATAGGCAATATGGTGCTCCTGGGCGGCCGTCAAAACCTCGTTGTTCTTTTCGCTGGAAGTATAGAGTTCGGTCTGGACTATTGAGTGAATAGTTTCGGCACCAATTTTCTGCACGGCTTCAGCAAACGTCGCGAATAAAGGCGGATGCATATCGGGCGGCAGGTGCTTTTCGCCGCCGACAACACCGACAATACGGTAGCCGGAGGTGTGGGTGTCTTGCAGGGCGTGCACCAATTCGCGGGTGATTTTGGTATCGCCAACAATTAAAAGATTGGTTATGCCTATGTTGTAGCGGAAAAGAGTACCGCGGATCAGGCGGGCGATATTGCGGAACAGCAGCAGAAAAAGGAAGGCCAACACAAAGCCGTAAACTGGCACTAACTTAGCCGGAAAGACGGTTTCGCTGGCAAAAAAGGCGTAGCCGATGACAAACAATAGGCCGACAAATGAGCCGATAAACAGACGGCCGGCCTCGGCAAAACGCTTTTCGTAGATGGAGCTGTTATAGAGGCCCAAAAGAGCAAAAATGACTATCCAAAAGGGAACTAAGAGTACAAAAATCCGGAAATAAGTAGTGGCGTGGACGGGATGGATTATGGCCCGTGAACCAGGGGTCAAACCAAGGCTGACACGCAAGATATAGGCACTCACAAAGGCCAACAGCAATGCCAGGAAGTCACCGACCAAGAGTAGAAAATTGTAGATCAGCGACGAGTTATTCTTCATGAGCTATACTTAACTATAACATCTATGAAATCCGGCCAAAACCGCCCGCCCTCAGCGCAATTTTCGCAACTTGTCAGCGTTTGTCTGCAGTGGGGCGTGATAGCCATTTTCCTGATAGCGCCGTTTTATGCGCCATTAAGCGTCTGGCTGGCATCTTCTTTTAAACATTTTGACTTTTTGAAAATCTGGAAAGAGTTTGCCTTGGCTGGCATGGGCTTACTGTTAATCGCTTATTTGTTTAAGAAAAAAGCAGCCGTAAAAGAGCTGCTGCACGACAAATTAATTTTGACGATGTGCTTATACGGCGGCCTGACATTGCTGATTGCCGCCTATGATTTAATCGCCCATCGCGTCGCTACCGATGCCGTTATTTATGGCCTGCTGGTAAATTTGCGTCAGCTCGGTATGTTCGGACTGGTGTTTTTGCTGGACCGCTTTAAAGAATTACATTTTCATTTAGCCTGTCGCA
>CAYUOI010000010.1:0-12075 GCA_964446365.1 uncultured Candidatus Saccharibacteria bacterium
CGTCTCCCTGTCACGGAGAAGATCGCCGGTTCGAATCCGGTCGGGCCCGCCATTAAGCAAAGCAACTATCCTCCAGAAATGGAGGATTTTTATTTTGATGTGGGCCAAACCAACAAGTTCGAACCTCAGCGCCAAAAGTAGATCAAATTTTACTGAAATAATTACGCAATTTATTTTTCAGCGCTTATACAGCGTGAACTCAAAGTGCCACCGGCACTTCTCTGGTTCGAATCCGGTCGGGCCCGCCAAGTTAAGGCTTTAATTTTTTAGAAATTCGGGTGCTGGACGACGTTTTGGCGCATGCGCTCAAAGTTGGTATGCATAAAGCTTTTCTGGCCATTGCTAAGCAACGGTGATTGTCCGGCCATAGCCGGATTCTGGATTTGAGTGCGGCGTAACTGAGTTTGAATACTACGCAGTCGTTGGTCGATAACTCGCGGATTGCGGCCGGTGGCAAGATCATTTGTCAGGCTGTGTATCTGTTTTTGCAGTGCCATGGCGCCGGGATCAAAAGCATTGGCATGAGTGTAATCATGAAAGCGGCTCTGCATGGCAGTGGCTTGGCGATAAAGTGGTTGGTAGCGTGTATCCATAGTTTTTTGTTTTGACTTAACAAAAACATATTAGCATATGTGTATTGTTTTGTCAATATTCCCTGCTCAGTGGAATTTAGCCGAATTGTTGTTCGTTACGGGCTTGCCGCGTTCTGACAGCATTGTACAGGGCGCTGATTTCAGGTTGTTCAAAGCCGCTTTTTTGAATTTCTTTATCATCACGCAAGATTGGCGCCCATAATTGCATTAAGGCAACAATGGCTACCAGCTGCTCTATCTCAGGATAGTTGGTAATATTGGCGGCAATTAGTTTGGCTTCAATATTCCGGTCCGGCAGGTCCCCCTGCCACCAGTATTCACCAATTGGCGTTGAAACATCTGGCACGGCGCCAGTATCTTCGCAATCCATGCAACCATGAAATCACAAATAATATATAACCTGTATTAGTTTTTCGCTATCACTAAGAAACTGAAATAAATATATCCAGAAGGGTATTTACTGAGAAGTATTGGGCGCTGACGCCCCGATGTTAATAGGCGCGATGTTTATTATCTTTCCTGTCGACGGACGATACAGGACGGCTTTCTTGGCTTGAGTGTAAATAATTGCTTTGTCGCCGTTTTGAGCGTCGGCGAAAAACGTTTGCTCTTTTAACTTAGAAACATCAGAAACCGTGGCAACTGTGGGTGTTTCGCCGCTCGGCAACTGCGCTAGTTTATTAACTTTATCTACGAGCTGCTGGGTCTCTATCTTGGCGGCTTCCTGAGGATTGGATAGCTGGTTGACCTTACGCTGAGCATCCTGATAACGCATATAAAAGAAGCTACTGACAGCTGCAGCGGCAACTACAACGACTATCAGCCAGAACCAAACTTTTCTTGTCAAAAGCTTGACCTGGTTGACTCGTGACGATGATCGCTCGGCTTTCACTGGCTGCTTGACGTCATTGACTGTAATATGGGTCGTTTCTGCCATCTTTATTTCCGCCTCATTACTTCTAAGCTTAACCGAGAAACAGGCTGAATTCAAGCCCGGGATCGGCCTACTGCCCTATAGTAGTTCCACTGTTGATGGTAGTGCCGCCACCGACATTGATATTAATCTGTGGGGATGCGGACGTAGAGAATGTTCCTATCCCACTGGCACTGCTCCAGGTATTGCTGCCATTTGGGTCTATGGCGTAGGCTCGCCAGTAGTAGGTGGTGTTGGCACTCAGGGCTGTTTGGAGGGTATGGATGGCTACTGTGCCACTGACGTAGGCATGGGCAGTATCAGTATCCTGCCCTTTCCAACCAGTTTGGGAGCTGGTTTGGTCAATAGACTGCAGGACATCAGTACCTGAGCCTCCCCAGACGCATAGACTGGTGTTGCTGGTGTTGCAGATGATGAATCGGTACCGCAAGTAGTCATTATCCGCGTCAGTGCTGGACAGGCGGAACTCAGGGTTAGGCAGAACGCCGGTTTGGCCTGAGCTGGGTGTGGAGAGAGTTGGGGCGTTCGGGATGGAGTTGACGGTGAAGGATTGCGGGGCTGAATAGCTGCTCCAAGTATTGCTGCCGCTAGGGTCTTTAGCTCTGACTCGCCAGTAGTAGGTGGTGCCTCTGGTTAAGGCATCGCCAGCTTGGACAGTGTAGGAGACCGTTTGGCCGGATGCGAATGGGTCGGTGTTATCCGGAGATCCAGTGAAGCCAGTGTCTGTGCCGGAGGTTTTGTCTAAGTTAGTATTTATGTAGAATACGGCATCCTCAGAACTTGACGCTGTCCATGAACCACCAACGCGTGTAGCAAAGTTACCGACATGGGTGGGTGAAGAAGCATCTACGCCAACAAAAACTTTATTGCCCGGAGACGCTCCTGAGGGTGGATTAATAACTATTGCGTAAGTATTTCCATTTGATAGTGTAATTTGATTGCTCCCGCTGAATGGTAGCGATATTAATTGATAAGAGGTTGTTAGGTTTGTACCCTCATAGGTGTCAGAAGTGGCTAATGCCGCACCAGTTGGCACTGCACTCGTTCCGTTAGTGCCAGATGTAGCATAGATAGAATAACTAAAAGATCCTGTCGGTGCGCCCAATTTCTTCAGGTAAAGTTGGGCAGCCGATACTTTTTTGCCGTTACCGGTAAAGGATTGGGCTACATATTCAGTATTAACCCCGGCATCTTCATCGTTATCTTGATTTGATTGATTGTAACTGTCAGTTGATGAATTAAAGCTACTATTTGTGTCCACCTGAACTTCATAACTGACATCTTCGCTGTCTGGATCAGTGCTATTAAATTGCAGTGCTGGGGTTGTTGAAGCAACTGTTGAGGTGTTAGCTGGCGCTGAAAGGGTTGGCACGGCTGTCGGTGAATTATAGTTGACGGTTAGGTCGGTAATATAGGAGTTAGTACCGCACTGTGAATCGTCCATCAATATTTGTATCCAGAGATACCTTTGGGCGGCAACATTCAGGGGGTACGTCGTACCGGGTGTCACATATGGAATTTTGGTCATCGAGCCGAACGCCCCGCTGGAATCAGCTGTCGCATAGCTCAATTGCCCTCCGCAGACCATAGATCCACTAAAAGCTATGGACGAAATAATGTTAGTACTGGAGGTACTAGTAGTATCAATAATGCGTTCATAACGCGCAGTTTGGGCGGGTGATTTAAGAGAGGTATACATGACGTCATTGCAGCGTCCACCTGTGTCACAACCGGTTATGCCACCACCGCTTGCTTGATTACCACCAGTTACATACGCAAAGCCGTTATAAACAGCATTGCCAAATGCTGTCCGACCGTTAGATAGAACAGCGGTCTGCGTGGTGCAAGTACCAATGTCGCCGGTCGAATTGATCTGACAATATTGAATATCGGTAGCAAAGCCACTGCAAGTGGAGTTCCCGCTCGTACATCCCCCGATAGTATAAAGATAGCCATTGTAAGCCACATTGCCCTGTGTCCAGCGCTTACTGGGCAATTTACCAGTTTGCTGGGTGCAGGTACTGACATCGTGAGTACTAGGATTTATTGGACAGCGGATAATATCGTCGCATAGACCGTTCACGTCACAACCGGTGGCAGAGGCGCCTGCCAAACCGGCAACTACATAGAGATAGCCATTGTAAGCCACCGAATTATGCGAACTACGGTTAAGACCGGAGCCAATAGTAGTACTAGATAATGTACAGGTATTCACCGTGTCATCGGATGCAATCTGGCAGTACTGTATGTCATTACAGTTGCCATTGCTATCACAGTTGGACGAAGCACTAGGGTCTGACTTACCGCCGGTTATATAAATGTAGTCCTGGTAGACAACCGCAGCGTGAGCATTGCGACCAGGACCGAAGCGACTTAGCTGCTGGGTACATTCGACATTACCTGATGTCCCATCCCCTATCGAGCCATCAGTATTCAGGCGGCAGCGCTGTATATCCGTACACCGAGCCGCCACTGAGCAACCAACACCGGCACTGGCTGTTGGGCCCGAGCCGCCGATTATATACAGATAGCCGTTATGGACCACTGCTGGCATTCCTCGTCTGGCATTAGCGAGCGCATTGAGCTGCTGAGTAAAAACCGTTCCCCCAGAACATGTCTTGCCGCTAGGACACGACAAGCTACCGTTGCTGTTCATGGTTGCGTACTGAATATCACTACAGTAGTTACTGGCGTCGCAGCCAGCACCGCTGGCCGTACCGTTACCGCCAATGACATACAGGTATCCATTGTAAGCCACGGTGGCATGTTTTGTCCGTGGAGTCGTAAAAGCTGTGGTTGTCTGCGTAGTGCTGCCCGAAGTTGCCCCACTACTGGGTGTCCCTGTGTTAACCGGCAATCTTTGAACATCGCTACAATGGCTGGAAGCATCACAGCCGGTATTGATAGGTGCGTTGCCACCCACAATATATATGTAACCGTCGTAGTACGCCGAGGCATGTCCGAAACGGGCAGTCGTAAAAGCCGTAAGTTGTTGGGTAAAAACTCCAGTAGTACAGGTGCCGGGACAGGACAGACTGCCGTCGCTGTTGATGACTGAGTACTGGACATCACTACAGCGGGTAGTCGAAGGGCAGCCCGTGGCAGCAGCAGCGCCATTGCCACCCACAATATATAGGTAGCCCTTTGCGGCTACCGAGGTATGTAAGTAACGCGGCGTAGTAAAGGCAGTAAGTTGCTGCACAAAAACTCCAAGAGTACAGCTGCCGGGACAGGACAGACTGCCGTCGCTGTTGATGACTGAATACAATACGTCACCACAGCGTCCCGCCGCATCGCACCCGGTGGCACTGGCCGCTGAATTGCCGCCTGTAATGTAGAGAAAGCCATTATAAGCCACCATGGCATGATCAATCCGTGGCGTGTTAAAAGCACTGGTTTGCTGAGTACAAGTGCCAACCGAACCGTCGGCGTTTATCGGGCAATATTGGATATCGTTACACTTACCCGCAGCGTCGCAACCTGCTGAACTGGCATCTCCCAAACCACCAGAGATATACAGTCTACCATTATAGATAGCTGAGTCGTGATCGGCACGCGGGGCGATCTTGCCGGTCTGTTGAGCAAAAACCTTACCCGAAGGACAGCTGCCGGGACAGGACAGACTGCCGTCGCTGTTGATGACTGCATATTGAACGTCTCCACAATAAAAGTTCGAACTTACATTACACCCAGTGGCACTAGACACGGCGCCGCCGCCAATTACATAGAGGAAACCATTGTATACCGCTACTGTGGGTTTAAAGCGGCCGACCGAGAAAGCAGCAAGCTGCTGCGAAAAGATGGTACTGCCTGGACAAGTCCCCGGACAGGACAGACTGCCGTCGCTGTTGATGACTGCATATTGAACGTCGGTGCAGTTGGCATTGGCATTGCAGCCTGTGTCATTGGCATTTGCGATGCCACCCACGATATACAAGAAGCCTTTATAGGCAACAGTGTTGGGTTTGGTACGAGCCGAAGTAAAGGCAGCGAGCTGGGAGCTGTTGGATCCTACGCTGCCGGTCGAAATAGCACCCCTACTTATCTGGCCACTGCCAGAGTAGTCGATGCTGCCGTCATCGTAGCCTCCTCTGAAGTCTGCCGTGGTGGTTACGACCACCGTGGGATCAATTGAGATAGGATAGTGTTGGTTAGTGAGGTCTCGGGCTTCGAGCGTGAGGGTGTTCCCCTCCAGCTTAAAACTGACATCTTCAGTGATGGTATGGCCTTGGGAATCTTTGATGTACGGGGCTGGCAGCTCAAAGGCTAGGTAGCTTTTGTCATTCGTTTTCGCTTTGTCGACTAAGGCTTGGGACATTGAGTCGCCAACCTGTAAATCGTCGTAGAGATAAGGACTGGCACTGAAAAGTCCGATTCCCCCATTTGGCAACAGCTTAGCGGTCAGCTTGTCACCCAGATCCAGCCTCCATTGCCACTGTGCTGTTTTTCCGGGAGCTTTGGTTAGTATGATGTCTTCTTTGATGCCGTTCTTTTTAAATGTTTGGAAAACCTGCGAAGATTGAGATAAGGGGAACATCATTTGACCGTCGTCATAGTGCCCTTTATTGGCGCTGAATAGCGGAGTGAGACTAAATTTGAGCTTGCCATTACTATCACCGAACGTCATGCCGCTGCTGTAATCTTTGTTGATAACCGCTTGATACCCAGTGGCGCCCGTAGCGTCCGTCGGTCCAGCAATGGTGACCGATTCTGCATGCGCCCTGTCATCAATCTTGTTATAGCTAACTGCCATGGAAGTTTCTTTCACCTTTTTAGCATCTACAGAACTCTTGGCCAGTAACTGGCTGCTGGCGGCAGAAACGCGGTAGAGCTGATGGTGATTCCATACCATAGCAAGTAAGGACGCTACTGCTATAAGAACGATGCCTATCGATAGTTTGGCGTAAAAGGGTATGGCTTTGAGTCTGCTGCCTATATCTCTAGCTTTAGCGTGATTCTTAAGTGCGGCGGGAAGTTTTAGTTCCTGCCGTAATCTTTTGGTGACCCTATCTAGACGATTCAAGTAGTAAGTCCTGTTTTTATGGTTAGCGCTAACATCTCCAGGCTAAACAAAATGCTTAGGTTTATTCTAACAAGTAGCTATCGGTTACAAAAGTAATATAGCTTCCCTGCCAGAGTAAATAATGTGGTCTAGAGTCAGGGTTTGATGGTAACGTTTCCGCCAATACTCGTATTGCTGCCGCCTATGTGCACTTCTTTTGGATTCGCGCTTGATTGAGTGGTGAATTTCCAGGTACTCGCAGAAAAGCCCAAGGTATTGGAGCCTCCCGGGTCAATTACACCGGCCGACCAACAATAAGTAGTGTTAGGACTTAGGGCTGGCAGCTGATAAGTGTGTATGGCGGCAGTCCCACTAGCATAGGCTGTCGCGCTGCTGGCGTCCTGCCCTTTCCAGCCAATTTGCGGATTACCATCGTTTTGATTTATGGTACGGAATTGGGTTGCAAAGCAATTGCCAGAAGAAGTGTTATATACATATATTTGGTACCTCAAGTAGTCGCTTTCACTGTCGGTGGCTGACATTCTAAACTCGGGCGTTAACGAAACACCTGTTTGGTTATTGGCGGGACTGCTTAGATTTACTGACCCCGGAGTCGAATTGATAGTAAATGTCGAGGGGGCCGACAAGCTACCAAAAGTATTACTTCCGGATGGATCTTTGGCCTGGGCTTGCCAGCAGTAGCTGTTCCCCCTCGTGAAGGTGGTTTGGACTGTAAAGGTAGCGGTCGCTCCTGAACTATAGGCGGTCGCGCCATTATCCCAGCCGGTACCCGAAGTATTTTGGTCCCATGGACTGCCGCTCACCGCTGAGCCACTACAATTGCCGGCGGACTGTGAAGTTGTGTTGAATACATAAACTTTGTATTTCAGACTATCGCTATCGGGATCTGTTGAATTAAATTGCAGGGTTGGAGTTGTCGAACTAACGCTGGCTCCGTTGGAGGGTGAAGAAAGTGTTGGTGTGCTGGGCGCAGTGTTAAGATTAATTGAGTCAAATCTAACATTCCAGGGACTGCTACTTCCCTCTGTGTAGGTAAAAAACATTTTATTGCCCCCTCCACTTATGGGTGTGGTCAGGTTGGCGTTGGTTCCAGTGTTAATTATAGTAGTTGGATTGGTATCCCAGTTACCTGTGGAGTAAGGGCTAACACCTTTTTTTTCGTAAATTACATTAGATGCTATCCAGAACACATATAAATCGCCAGCTGTGGGATCGATTGTGATACTGGCAAGACTGGTGGATAAGTTGTACAGCGTGACAGCAGCAGACCAACTTCCCGAGGAATATTTATAATATCTAACACCAGTGGTACTGTTGATGCTGCTTACTAAATTTGCGGTGTCACCGGGACCAGCAACAATACTAAAAGTACCACCCACACCTGTCGTATCAATAGCGGTTCCTGCACTCCAACTCGCGGTCCATAGGTAACTTGTCAGACCACTAGTTCTATGTGCAACGGCTAATATATTACCCGCCGTTGTCATTGGCACTATCGTGACAAACTGAAGTGGCGTAACCGAGTTGCTCGATGAAGTTACGGTCGATGTTGCATTCCAAGCTGAGGTGTCATCAACATTGGTTGATGTTTGAGTATAAAATGAATATATAGTAGCTGCCTTGTTCATATATGAAACCCACAACTTGTTATTGCCGTCACGCACAATAGTTACGCAGGAGGCAAGACCGTTAGTTGTTATAGCGGTTGCACTCACCCAGCTAATCGAGGAGCTAGATATAGTACCCTTCTCAGCTGAAATATTTCCGCTGGTTGTCGGACTGCCACCACTACCGTATGCTAAGTAGATTGTCGAAGTTCCCGGTACGAACCACAATGAAAAGTCATTAGTTGCAATTCCTGCAGTGGTGCCCCTAGATGTCCATGATGACCCGTCGCTAGAATTGGAATACTCTATAGTTGTGCCGTTATTATAGAAAGCCCAATAAAGTTGGTTCACATCATCATAGAATGATTGGTGCTGCATTGGTACAGTAGTGTTTGCAGAGCTTACTGTTGAGGTATCAATCAGTGCGGCGTGCGCCTTTTGGGCTGGCCAGGCGGCAAAAATCGAAGCTACAAGCACTAGCACTAATACAATTGCGCCAGCGCGTGTCCCCCAATTCTTATTAATTAAGCTTCTCAGTTTTATCAGGTTCTGGCGTATTTGTTTCTTAAACATAACTAGCACGCATTATAACAAAGCCCTTTATCTTAAACTGGCTATTCTACGACCCAGTAATTGAACACCAAGTCGGTAGCTGGTTGCGAGATATCAAGGCTGAAGACAGCAAAGCCATCGGTGGTGCTTTGGACATAGAATTTGGCGGCGGCGGCATTATCGTTAGCTGGGCTTAGCATTACACGAGGCTTATTAGCATACGGTTTTTTGAACTTAACAGTAAGGAGTTTCCCTTTATCGGCACTGTCTCCAGCGGTTAATGATAGCTCGCCGGAAATATCGTTACCGCTAATCTCGGCCTTGGCCAAGTTGGCGTCATGGTTATCTTGCGGTGCTACGGTAATACCCAGCGCTTTTTCTAAATCAAACTTCGGAGTATCACCAGTTGTAGAAATATGACCGTTTGTCTTTATTCCTTCGTAGAATTCGGCCAATTTACGGAATACCGATTGGCCTTTAAATTCGGCGTTGCCATTAACCACCAAACCGCCTTGGGCCTCTATATCGCCCAACACGGTCAGACTTACCGCCGTGACTGGAGTTGTAAAGTTCACTGCTGCCACGGCTGCCGGTTGGTTACTATCCAGTCCAGTGTCTGAAGTAGAGTTATTATTAGTGGTTGAAGCGGCGGCTTTGGGTTGTTCAAGAGCCGAGATTTTATCGGTCAGGATTTCTAAACCTTCGATCTGGTTGGCTTTTATCTTGTCGGCGGTTATGGTGCCGGCAAAGGTAGCGTTACCGGTGTCGTCAAAGCTGATGGCGTCGCCACCGTCAATGCCCTTAATTTTAAAGGCCGTGTCGCCAGCTGAACCGTAGTTAATTGTCAAGCCGTCTAATGCCACCTTGCCGTGAATGCCCAGAGAATCGTAATTACCGTCCCAGCCGGGGTTTACAAAGACCGGTACCGTACCGTCGGCCGAGCCGTCGTAGGCCGCCAGGGCTGTACCAACGACTTCACCGGCGGTTGTAGCCTTTTGCAAAATACCCTTAGTCGGGGACAGGGTCAGTTTGTCGCCGGCCTTGATTGGCAGCGTACCGCCTAAGGTTGTCACGCGGGCTGGTACGCGTCCTACCAAAGCTATAGGGACATATGTATCGCCGCCCTCAAGTGGAACGGTAGTAGTCAATTTCATACCGGGCTTCTCTGAAACCACACCCAGAATGGTATCGCCGGCTTGGGCCTGGCGGACGTGCTCGGGGTGCTCGGGGTCAACCGCAACCGGATCGCCGGGGCGCAAGGAATTATCAAATGTGGGGTAATCTTCAGCATAGTCAAAGCCGCCGCCGCCCAGATTGACCGGATTGCTGAACAAGAAGGTGCCTTGTTTACCGGTGTTATCACCAATCTGCAAGTTGCCGGCAAAACTAAGCGTGCCGTAGTTGGCGTTGCCCGAATCAAATTTAAGCGCGTAGGAGTTGTTTTGCGTCTTGGTCCAGGCATAGACGCTACCATTGTTGCCGGCCGAATCTTCGGTACCAACATAGAGGACGCCGTTGAGGCTGGTTATGGAATCAACTTTGTCGATACCGGTTTCACTACCAAACTTGCCGCGGTCTGCACCTGGCGTACCGGCAGCGCTGTTGAGCAAAGTCCATGAGAGGCTAACCGGGTTGTACTCATAAATACCAGCGGCATTACCGGCAGCCTGGGTATCGCTACCGGCATACAGCCTACCGTTGTAGACACGCAGTACCGGCACGGCGTCAATATCGGTAGCATCACTAGCCGAGTCGATACGCCCAACTGTGGATGTTACGCGCTGGAAGTCAGTCGCCGCGTTAATCGTACCCGGACGGTCAATATTGCCTTTATACCGGTAAATTGCCGCGCCGTTTGTTGCCGCCGTCGCCACGCCGATGTAAAGCTCGCCGCCAAAGACGGTCAGCGAGTTGACGTCAAAGGCCGTTGTTTCAGCCCCAAAGCCGCTACTCAGGTTGGTGGTTAGTGTTGTGTTAAGCGGCAACCAGGTAGTTCCGAGCGTGGTGTTGGCGTCGGTGCCGCCAACCAGCTTAACTACCTTGGCACCAGCCGACAAACCAGTAGTTGTACCAATTACCAGGCTGCCGCCGTAACAGGCCATGTTATATGAGTCGATTGACGCGGTGGTTTCTGCGAGCAGCTTGCCCGGGGTTGCCATCATGCCGGTAAAGGTTGAACTTCCATCGTATCGATATAGCATGGCGGCGTTGGTGGCGGTAGCACCAATTTCAGCTATGTACAAATGGTTGCTGCAGACCTGCATGTCGCTGGCTCCCATAACTAAGGTTTGGCTGCCAAATGTACCGCGGGTCGCATTAACCATAGTCCAGGTAGTGCCGTCGTAACTATAAACAGCTGAACAGTTTGCGCTAGTTGTACAACCGGTACCTAATTGGTTGTAAGTAGCAGCATACAGCTTACCGCCATAGACAGCCAAAATGCTGTAGTCGATGTTGGCCGTGTCGCCGCTGATAATCTTGCCAACCACGTCAGTTACCTTCACCCAGGTATTGCCGCCATCGTAGCGGTAAATTGCGGAGGCGTCATTTTCTTTGGTAGACACGTAGAGCTTGCCATTAAAGGTAACTGAGCTATAGGCACCGTCAATTCCGGCATTGCCACTACCGGAACAGCCACTTACATAACAGCCGGCCGTACTGCTTGTATTCTGGGAAGTAAAGGCACTCGGTCCGGCCGTAGGTACTGAATCAGCCTGGTCATCGATTAGTATGTTGCCGTTCACATCAAGTATTTCAACGGGGGCTGTGTTATTTACGCCTATATTTCCGTTAGAGGACACGCGTAGTCGTTCAGAACGGGTGTTAGAACCCTTGGCCGTTGTCTCTAGAGTCAGATACGAACCCGCATTGGTACTACTCCAGGCTTCATCCGCATAGCCCAGTAAGCCCACGGTGTTGAAGTTAGTTGTTGATGCCGAGCTGCCCAGCAAATAGAAGCCTAGCCGCTGGCCAACTGCCGTAGGAATATTAGCCGTTGTGCCACGGATACCGGCTCCACCTGTGCCTACGCCCAGTGTTTGTGTGCTCTCAACACGCAAACCGGAGGCGCCCGAACTGACGACATTTAATGCAAAGGCTGTATTTCCGGTATTACCAGCAATGCTACCGCCTATATTTACGAAACCACCTGATGACTGCAAGTTTATAGCATTGGATCCCCCGCCGGCGTTTATAGCTAAGTCGCCTGCTGTGGTCGACCAGGTAGAAGCGGCGTTGCCAGTAACTGTTAGTGCCGATGAAGCACCAGAAGCTACGGTCAAACTGCCGGCCCCTGTATAGCTCTGGCCTGAGGCAATACTGACCGTACCGTTGGCATTAACTACAAACTTGGTATTAGCACCGCCT
>CAYUOI010000011.1:0-11540 GCA_964446365.1 uncultured Candidatus Saccharibacteria bacterium
ACTTCTGGCGATTGCCAATAAAAAAAGCGGCCTCAAACAGAGAATCCATATGCTTCAGTATAGCTTAAGACGAAGGCTGCGGTAAGAGAGCTTTGACCTTACCCAGAACTTCTTTGGCCGGAGTCAGCCCTTTTATAGTAAAGTCGTTGGCGCCCATTTTGAGTGCCCGATCAATAGCCTGCTTGTCATCTAAAATTGAATAAACAACAACAGGAATTTGACTGGTTTCCGGCTGGCTTTTAAGTTTAGCCAGCACATCAAATCCGCTAACTTTTGGCATCACAATATCTAATAGAATTAAATCCGGGGGCTGTTGGGCAATCATCTTTAATCCCTCTTCGCCGTTTTCGGCTTCAAGGACTTTATAACCGTCAAGCCTGAGTATATCCCTGTAAATTTGGCGGAACGGCAATTCGTCTTCAATAATAAGTATGGTTTGATTTTTAGTTGTTTGGTCCATATCTAGCCTCCTTTAATTCGTAATCGTATTGTAATAGTGGTACCTTTATTCGAAGTTTCAGTCAAGGCAATGCTGCCGCCTTGTAGAATGACTAATTGTTTGGCCAGATACAGCCCAAGGCCTGTGCCGCCCTCCGCCGTCGGAGCTACCGACAATACTTCGTCTTTTTCAAATAAATCCACAATGGCATCACGATCTACACCGCTGCCGTGGTCACGCACGTCTATGACTGCTGTTAGACCTTCGCGATGGGTCTGTATGTCAATCGAGCCGACTTTGCTGAAACGAATAGCATTGGTAATAACGTTGCCAATACATTCAACCAGCTTGTTGTGGTCGGCAATTACTGCCAAATCACCGTCCGCTTCAATAATTTTTAGCTGCAGATGTTTCCAGCTCATCCGGCCGCGATAAATTTTTTCAACCTGTTTTAATATGCGTGAGAGTGAGGTCGGCTTGCTGTTGACGGTTACGCTGCCACGCTCCAATAAAGTAATATCGAGTAAATCAGTTAAAAGCTGCGTGCAGCGTTCAGAAATTTCATACATTAACCGAATATATTCCTGTTGTTGTTTGGTAAGCTTGCCGACAACCCCGCCTACCATATTTTCAAGATATCCTTGAATCTCAACAATCGGAGTTTTAAGTTGATGCGATGCCAGGGCTACAAAATTATTGCGCAACTGCTGAACCTCCTGCAGTTTTGTACTATCTTGAAAAACTGTCGTAGCCCCTATAACCCGGCCGTCCAAAACTATTGACGCCGTATACGCAATAAAAGGAAACGTTTTGCCGTTCTTGCGCTTGTAATAAAAGTCAGTGACACGCTGGGGCTGAGTGTCGGGTTTGCCCTGTAATGCCTGCAAAAGTGGGCGCTGGCCGCTTGATATCGGTTCGCCTTTTTCATTTAAAATTTTTAATACATCGTCTATTGACTGGCCAATTACCTCTTCTTTCTTCCAGCCGGTCAGGCGCTCGAAACTATCATTAACCAAAGTAATATTTGCGTCTAAATTAACCGCTACCAGAGCATCGCCCATAGATGCTACTATTGCTTTTGTTTTTGCCTGTTCGGCGCTAACGGCACGCATTTCCGCTTCGATACGTTCACCACTACGCACAAAATGCCCGACATAATCAACCAACATGGCAATGATGATTAAAACGCCGCCATAGAAAAACACTGATCGCATATAAAAAGTCCGGTCTATGTGGAGTAGTGGATTTGCCTGATTTGGGGGCTGAATAATTCCGAAGTGGTCTAGTGTAACAATCAAAATGTATGACATGGCGCTGCCCAGAGCAGTAATATAAACCGCTAAACGTCCCAGCAGCGCCCCGGCCATAATAATAGGTATTACAAATATAATAACTGTACGACTCTCAATGCCACCGTTTAGGAGCACCAGCCAAATACCTAGGATAACGTCAAAGAATAGCTGGGCTATTGCCAAGACGATGTAGTAACCCTTGCTGCCATTGCGGTGACGGCCAATTATCCAAAAACCTATATTGGCCATTACGGCTACACTCACTATTGAAATCTGATCGCGTACGAAGTCGTTGTAGCCGGCACCAGCCAGTTGCGGCAAGATACCTGCCAATGCAAGAGGCAATAAGTAGAACCAGCGCATTTTGGTGTACCAGCGTACCCGGTCTTCCAACTTAATTGATGCGGCTGTTTGTTCCATGCTTACAATACTTAATTAACCATCAATTATAGCGCTTACGGACAAATGAGAATAGCGGAAAGCCGATAGCTAAACTGTGGACTTACGGTTCCGTTTTATTGGGCGCAAATATTGCTTGAGTATGGCGGCCTTCTTAATGCCGACAACTTTCTCTACCTCAAAATCACGGGCCTGAAGTAAGCCGCTCATGCTGCCGAAAGTTCGAATTAGTTTTTTTCTTGTGGCCGGACCAATGGTCGGGATTTCATCAAGCAAGCTGACGGTTTGGCGTTTGCCTTTGAGCACCGAATGATAGCTGACGGCAAAGCGGTGTGATTCATCTCGGATACGCTGGAGCAGTTTTACTGCATGAGAACTATTTGGCAGTAATATTTTACTGAAGTCGTCATTGCTGTCCGTAAAGCCGCCCAGCTGCTGAATAGTTTCCATATTAATTTGCACGCCTGAGCCTGGCGTCTGAACAATAATTTCTTCTTCGCGCTTAGCTAGTCCAATCATCGGAATTTTTATGCCGGCGGCATCGCGCGCTTTGATAGCCGCGCTTAGCTGGCCCTTGCCGCCGTCTATCAAAAATAGATTGGGCAAACCCCAGGCTTTGCAGTTGTCTTTGCTTAAGCGGCGGCAGAGAGTTTCATTCATATGGGCAAAGTCATCGTTTCCAGGCAAACGCATTTTGAATTTTCGGTAAGACGCTTTATCCGGGATACCGGCTTTAAACACCACCATGCTGGCAACATTGTCCGTGCCGGACATATGGCTAATATCATAACCCTCGATTCGCCGTGGAATATCGGCCAGACCCAATATATCTGTTAGCTCTACTAGCCCTTTATCTTTACTGATATCCATAAATTCACGATCACCAAAAACTATTTGCTTGCTTAGACTGCGCAGAGCATGCAGCTGGTTGCGATAAATGGCAGCGGCTTCAAAATCCTGGTCTTTAGCGGCAGCCTTCATATCTTTTTCTATCTGCTGCATTAGCCGAACCCGCTCGCCTTTTAGGTACTGCATCAGTTTTTTTAAATTGGCGCGGTAGTCTTTCAGCGGTGTCTTGTTTTCTTCAAGGCCCGGACATAAACCAAGGTGGTACTGCAAACAAGCGCGCTTGGGAGGAACGTTCACATGAGTGGAATATGGAAAAATTCGGCGTAAATATTTCAAAGCTTTTTTAACACTGAAGGCGCTGAAATAAGGCCCGAAGTATTGGGCGCCGTCGTCCAGTGGGCGGCGAGTTAGCGATACGGTCGGGTGCGGCGCGCTGTAGTTGATGCGTACATAAACCAGGCTTTTATCATCGCGCAGCAGGATGTTATAGGGTGGCAGGTAACGCCGCACAAGCTCGGCTTCTAAAAAGAGGGCGTCCAGTTCGGTTTCAACTTCCGTCCAATCGACATCGGCAATTTCGGCCACCAAGGCATCGGTTTTAGGATCGCGGGTACGGCTTTTTTGAAAGTACTGGCGAACCCGGTTGCGCAAATTGGCGGCTTTGCCAATATAAATAATGTCGCCGCGCTTATTTTTGTGGAAATAAACGCCAGGCGTCTTGGGCAACTCCGCTAATTTATTTTCGAGTTTAGGCACAGAACCTATTATAGAAGTTCCGTGCTAGTTGGGGTACATAAAGTTAGCCACACCATTTCGAACCGCTTCGTACATGACATCGGCTGATAGCTGAAAGCACTTTTGGGCTGCTAAAACACCGATTGTCGCAGCCGTAATAGCTGCTAAGCTAATACCAGCCTCAACCACCTTATCCGCCCACGGCTCGGTAGGTCGTTCGCCGTCAAACTCGGAACTATTTTGAACCATTATTTGACTAGTTATACACTTTTTCTTAATTATTACAATATTTAGAGTTGTTACGCTTTAATACATGTAGTACACTTAGTCACTGTTATTAGTTAATGGAAAGGGCGGCCTTTAAAATGTTTCGATCAATTTCAGTATGCTTACGAGCCGTCCAACCGGCTCTCTAGCCTCACAAACCAAAACAATTTAAAAATCAAGTTTAGCAATTAAGCCGCTGCCGGAGGCAGCGTGTTCATGAAATCAGCGTCTACATCTTCACAAACTATGCGCCTTTATTGGCAGCATACCCGTCCCTATAGGCGGGAACTCTCGATCATCTACCCAAGCATGGTGCTTGCTCAAATTGTCGAAGATTTTTTGCAGCCTTTGATTATTAGTTTTGTTTTAACGGCTCTGTCTAAAAATACGCTGCAGCAGCTGAGTCATTCTAAGTTGGCCGGGATATTAATTGCCGTCACTCTCTGCGAAGCATTTGGACATCTGATGTGGAACCGCGTAGTTATACCAAGATTCTGGCGGACTCAGGATGCGATTATGCGAGATTTAAATATGACGGCATTTAATCATTTGGAGCAAATGAGCGCCCGCTTTTTTGCCGACCGATTTGCCGGATCATTAGTAAACCAGGTAAATAAATTTGTGGGCTCATTTGAACGCTTAACCGATGCGCTGACCTGGAACGTGTTTAAGCTAGTCGTCGGATTAGTAGCAACTACTATAATCTTGGCGCCCAGGGCGCCGCTGCTATCTTTGGTTATTTTAGTCATCACCGCCATATATGTCCCCCTAGTCTGGCATTACCGCAAAAAGCAGTTGCCTTTTAATAAAGCGTGGGCCGCTGCCGAAACCAAGCGTACCGGACAACTGTCGGATACAATTACCAATATCCTGGCAGTAAAGTCTTTTTCTGGCGAGAAACTTGAACATCGTCTAATGCAGAAAGAAGTAGATGCGGTGCACGACCACTCACTTAAAACTATGCGCGTGGTGACGCATCAAGAACTAATTACCGGCACGGTTCAGCGTAGCATTAATATTTTTGTGGTAATAACTGCCGTGATCTTAGCTTATAAGGGCAAGGTTAGCATTGGTTTAATTTACTTGTCGCTGACGTTTGTAATTGCCATAATGCGGCGGCTATGGGATCTGAACAACACATTTAGGACAGTTACCCGCGTCTTTGGTGATGCCTCGGATATGACTGAGATACTGCAGGTGACTCCGGAAGTGACCGATCCCGACAAGCCGATTGAAATGGCGGTTAACCGGGGCGATGTCATACTTGAGGATGTAACCTTCGGCCACGAACCAAACTCGGCTCCACTTTTCGACAAACTTAATCTGCATATTAAGGCTGGCGAAAAAATTGGCCTAGTCGGCCATAGCGGCGGCGGTAAAACGACAATTACCAAACTACTGGTCCGTTTTATGGACATACAAAGTGGCCGGATTCTAATTGACCAGCAAGATATCGTTACGGTAAAACAGGCAGATTTGCGTAAGTATATTTCATACGTACCTCAAGAGCCGTTACTGTTTCATCGCAGCATTGCTGACAATATACGATACGGGCGGGCTGATGCCGCCGACAAAGAGATAGAAATCGCTGCCAAGATGGCCAACGCCCAGGAGTTCATTAAAGACCTGCCAAACGGCTACGAAACACTGGTTGGCGAAAGAGGCGTCAAACTTTCCGGCGGACAGCGCCAGCGCATCGCCATTGCCAGGGCAATGCTTAAAAATGCGCCCATCTTGCTATTAGACGAAGCCACCAGCGCGCTTGATTCTGAAAGTGAAGCTTTGATTCAGGACGCCCTATGGAAACTTATGGAGGGCCGCACCGCCATAGTAATTGCCCACCGACTGAGTACTATTCAGCACATGGACCGCATTGTTGTACTTGAAGAGGGCAAGATTGTAGAGGAAGGCTCGCACCGCGAGCTAATCCGTCAAAACGGCATATATGCCAGTTTGTGGAACCGCCAGTCCGGAGGCTTTTTGGATGAGTGAAGAAAATCTGACAATTAAACGAAGCATTGCCATTTTCTGGCGCATGCTTAGTACTGCCTGGCACCTGAGGGCCATGAGCGTAGTCGGATACTTTATGGGCGCCTCAATGGAAATCAGCGGCATGCTGGTGTCAATTTTCGCCACCGCTAAGTTAGGCGCCCTGCTAGCGGCATTCATAGTTAGCGGGCACACCGACTACGTCTGGTTCTGGTTATTCGCCGATATTTTAGCGGTAACCTGGTCAGGACTGGGCTTTTTAGTTATGAACTATTTCAAACGTCTTCTCTACTTTGCCTTTGTACGCTGGGATGTTAATACGTTTCTGACAGCGCTGTGCCGGCTGGACATTGGTGATTACTACGATGCTAATACCCGCAATTTACTCAATAAAGTCGGCGGCGGCTATATCTGGCAGCTGCCTAATTTATCGGATATATGCCTGGACCTGCTTTACGGCATCCTGCGCTTTCTGGCTATTACCATTGTAGTCTCACAAATTACATGGTGGTTAGTGCCGCTGATTGCCCTATTCCTGATCCCGACTTTAATCGGCGAAAGCCGCATGGCCAAGATGCAGTGGTTTGTATGGGATAGTAAAGGCGATTTCAGGCACATCTTCTGGGGGCTTGAAAATATTATCAAACAAGCTAAAGGCCAAATGGAGTTGCGTAGCACCCAGGCCAGCAACTTTGTATTGCGCAAGATTGACCGCATGAACCAAAGCTTTTACGACGAACAGGAAAAGAAATATCGCGGCGCCAGCAAAACCTTGGTGCCGACCAAGATTATGGAAGTCGTTGGTACGGCAATTGGTTCGATTGTAGTTCTAAAGCAATTCCTCAGCCACGCCATCTCATTGGAGCGTTACTTCTTTTTGTCGGGCGCATTGCTTCGCATCGGCGGCGCTTTAAACAGCATATTCGGCACACTGTCACGCATGCAGGAAAGCCTGCTATTTGCCCACAGTTATTTCGCACTTACCGAAATGCAACCCAAGCTTACCGACCCGCCCAAGGCCATGTTGTTACCCTCAAAACCATCGCACATTATCGAATTCAAAGACGTTTCATTTACCTACCCGGGCCAGACCGAGCCGGTGGTTGAAAATTTGAATATCGAAATTAAAGCCGGCGAACACGTGGCGCTGGTGGGTGAAAACGGGGCCGGCAAGTCAACAATTATAAAGTTACTTCTGCGATTCTATAAGCCGACTGGCGGCGTCATTTTAGTTGATGGCGAGGATTTACAGACCATTAATATTGAAAGCTGGTATGCCCAGTTGGCTACCCTATTTCAGGACTTCAACCACTATCCATTGAGCATTGCCGAGAATATCGAAATTGGCCGCTCTGGCGAAAAACCAGACCCTGCCCAGCTTAAAAAAGCTGCTAGTTTTGGTAATGTTGATGAAATGATAAGCGGCTATGAGCACGGCTGGGACACAGTGCTGGATAGCAGCTTTAAAAAAGGCATCGAACCCAGCGGCGGCCAATGGCAACGCGTCGCCATAGCCCGCGCCTTTTATAGAAACGCCAGCATGATCATTCTGGACGAACCGACTTCGGCTATAGATGCCCGGGCCGAATACGAGATCTTTAATAATATATTTGAGCACTACCGGGACAAGACAGCGCTAATCGTCAGCCACCGTTTTAGTACGGTGCGCCGGGCTAACCGGATTGTGGTTTTGGATCAGGGTAAGATCTTGGAACAGGGCACGCACCAGGAGCTAATGAAGCAAAAGGGGCTTTACCACGATATGTTCAGCAAACAAGCCGAGGGTTACCGCTAACCAGCCGACTATTCGTCGCCGGAATCTTTAGAGTCTGAGGACTCGCCTTCTGAGTCGCCTTCGCCTTCAGCTGCGCCTTCTTCACCTTCTTCGCCTTCGGCGGTTTCTGGTTCTGGTTCGTCTGATACGCGTTGTTCTTCAACGCCGGCGATCATTTGTTCTGGATCATCTTTAATTGTTACGCCGGCAGGAGCCACCAGGTCTGCTACGGTTACTTTGTCGCCGACTTCCGCCAGCCGGGCGCCATCAATGGTCAGTTCGTCTGGTAAATCGCGCGGTAAGGCTTCAACGGTGACGTGGTCGAGTTGCTTGAGGACCATAAGGTTGGCCATTTCAGCAGGTATGTCGCCCACAATGTTGATTGGTATTTCAGCTTCAACGGCCTGATCTTGTTTAATGGCATTAAAAACAACGTGGCGCAGCTGGTGTTTCTTAGGATCAAAATCAACATCTTTAATAAGAGCCAGATGGGGCTTGCCGTCAACGGTTAGCGAGACAGGATGGTGCTTACCAGCCAGCTGATAAGCTTTTAGCACTGGAAGATATGGCGCCATAACGTGAATGGAAGCTTTGCCGTGGTCGTGTATAACAGCAGGAACCTGGCCGTCACGGCGTAGCTGCCGCACTGCCTTACCAAGTACTTCACGTTTTTCGAGCGTTAAATTGATGTCGTCGGACACTACAAATACTCCTGAATCTGGAGCATTGTAACAGATATAGCTGGAAATTTAAAGAGTAAACGGTTAGTCTACTTAATACATGCCTGGCGTACAACAATTAATTGAGAGCGGCGGCCTGCTGCTGGTAACGGCAATTATTTTTGCCGAATCCGGGTTGCTGCTGGGCTTTTTCCTGCCCGGCGATACCCTGCTATTCAGCGCCGGTTTTTTTGCCTCTCAAGGCCGACTACCCCTGTTGTGGCTACTGGCGCTGGTGGTTATAGCCGCCGTTGCTGGCTATTACGTCGGCTACCGGATTGGCCGGCGTTTTGGGCCGAAATTATTCAGCAAGCCGGATGGCATTCTCTTTCGACAGGAGTACCTTAAGCGCTCGGAAGCGTTTTACACCAAACACGGCGGCAAAACTATTTTCTTGTCGCGCTTTGTGCCGATAGTTCGCACTTTTGCGCCTGTTGTAGCTGGCATGGGCAAGATGGATCAGCGCCGTTTTAACCAGTTCAACATACTTGGTGCAATTGTTTGGGGCGGCGGCGTAACTTTGCTGGGTCACTGGCTGGGCAGCCGGATTCCAAATGTAGATCACTACATTTTACCGGTTATTTTAGCGGCCATGATAATCAGCTTCGGGCCGACTTTATATCACTTAGCTAAAAGTGTTTTTGGAAAAAATAAAGCTTAATCGGTACGATAAAAAGATTCGATGTAAGGCATTATTTCCGGCCCTACGTCCATAACGCTTGGTAGCTTCAGTTTAGATAGTGGTTTGGTGTGGCTTTCCCCCACTAAGTGGGCCACGACTTCACTATTAAACCACTCAGATTGTGCTATTTGGCTTGCCCCTACAAGCCAGCGAATCGCTTGTCCTTTGGTGGGTCTAAAACCTTTAGCGGCATCATATTCTTTTATTTGCGACCAGGCCCTTGTAAATCGATAATTTTGCAAACCGTCATCTCCCCACTGGGCAACTATAATTAGATCGGCTAAGTTTTCAACGGCATCTAAAGGCACACGATGTTCCGCAACGGGCTCAAGCTCAATCATAATTAAAGCACTTTCTTCAGAAACTGACCGGTGTAGGATTTGGCGACTTTAGCGACTTGTTCTGGCGTGCCCTTGGCCACAACTTCGCCTCCGGCGTCGCCGCCTTCTGGACCCATATCAATAATGTGATCGGCCGATTTAATAACGTCAAGGTTGTGTTCAATGACTATCATGCTGTTGCCGGCGTCAACCAGCGCATGCAAGACGTCCAGCAACTTCTGTACGTCAGCAATGTGAAGTCCGGTGGTTGGCTCGTCCAATATGTACAGAGTCCGTCCAGTGGCACGACGTGATAGCTCGGTAGCCAGCTTAACGCGTTGGGCTTCGCCGCCGGACAGCGTGGTAGCTGGCTGGCCCAGCGAAATATAACTTAGACCTACGTCGACCATGGTCTGCAACTTGCGGGCAATGGCCGGTATGTGGGCAAAAAACTCTAAAGCTGTTTCACAGGTCATTTCCAGTACGTCGCTAATAGTCTTGCCCTTGTAGTGGATTTCCAGCGCTTCGCGGTTGTAGCGTTTGCCCTTACATTCTTCACAGGGCACATAAACATCTGGCAAAAAATGCATTTCAATTTTGATAATGCCATCGCCGGCACAGTTTTCGCAGCGGCCGCCGCGGACATTAAAACTAAACCGGCCCGGGCCGTAGCCGCGGATTTTGGCTTCCGGGGTCGCCGCGAACAGTTCGCGGATAGGCGTAAATAGGCCGGTGTAAGTCGCCGGGTTACTGCGCGGTGTGCGCCCAATGGGCGACTGGTCAATAATAATGGCTTTATCAAGCTGCTTTATGCCTTCAATGTCGTCGTGTTTGCCTGGTACAACGTTAGCGCGCATCAGCCGTGCCGAAAGTTCGTTAGCCAGGATGTCATTAATTAAACTGGATTTGCCAGAGCCCGAAACACCGCTGACTACCACCATTTGACCCAGAGGTATTTCAACGTCTATGCCTTTAAGGTTATTTTCGCGGGCACCTTTGACCATCAGCGACTTGCCACTACCGGCACGTCGCTTTTTAGGCGTTTCAATACTTTTGATTCCGCGCAGGTATTGGCCGGTTATGCTATCTTTATTCTTTGCCACCTCGTCCGGCGTACCGACAGCCACGACTTCGCCGCCGTGAATTCCCGCCCCCGGCCCAATATCCAGCAGATAGTCAGCCGTGCGGATGGTTTCTTCGTCGTGTTCGACAACTAGCACCGTATTGCCTATATCCCGCAGGTGTTTGAGTGTTCTGATTAAACGCGCGTTGTCGCGCTGGTGCAGTCCGATAGACGGCTCATCCAACACGTAGAGAACGCCTTGCAGCCCCGACCCGATCTGGGTAGCCAGGCGGATACGCTGAGCCTCGCCGCCCGATAGAGTTACAGCACTACGGGCAAGATTAAGATAATTCAGGCCTACATCTTTAAGGAATTGCAGGCGGGCGTTAATTTCTTTAAGAATCTGGTGGGCAATTTTAGTTTCTTTGGCGTTGAGCTTAACATGCCTGAAAAATTCAACGGCGTCATCAATTGATAACTCGCATATATCAATAATTGAATAATCGTTAACGGTAACAGCTAAGACTTCAGGTTTAAGTCGCTTACCCTCGCAGGCATGGCAGGGCCGTTCCTGCATAAAGCGTTCAATGTCGCGGCGGATAAAATCGCTTTCGGTTTCTTTATGGCGGCGTTCCAGGTTTGGAATAACGCCCTCGTAAGTTGTTTCAAACGAGCGGCCGAAGCCTAAACTGACCCGGTAGCGATCACTGCCGGTGCCATACAGAATTTTATTGAGCTGTTCTTTGCTGAGTTGTGAAGTCGGCACCTGCAGGCTGAACCGATGACGGTCGGCGACAGCCTGCAGTTTCTTCATGTACCAGTTGTCCACATTTATACGGTTATATGGTCTGATGGCGCCCTCGGCAATTGTCAGCCGGCCGTTAGGAATGACCATTTCCGGGTCAACTTCCAACCGCGAACCAAGTCCGGTGCAGACCGGACAGGCACCGTGCGGGCTGTTAAAGCTGAAGGTGCGCGGTTCCAGCTCGGGGATAGATACGTCTGGGTGGTC
>CAYUOI010000012.1:0-11201 GCA_964446365.1 uncultured Candidatus Saccharibacteria bacterium
TGCCTTTGTAAACAATAGCGGCGTCGTTTGTGACGTGGTCTAGTTCGCCGGTTTTATTTAGCACCGAGCAGCCGCTGCAGCCGGCCGGGATGCCGTCGCGGTGGGTTTGCTGTGACAAGCTTTGCAAAATAAATGCCCTGGTCTGGTCATCGAACCAGCTGCCACGGGCCAGCCCCATGAAATACTGGGCAGTGTCGTCAGCGGTGGTTGTCAAAGTCGTACTGTTAAATTGCGTGCCGTTGCTGAAACCGGCGGCATGTATGGCATTGGTAGCTTTGGCCCAGCCCAAATATTCACCAACGGCTTCACCGCAAGCATTGTCAGAATAAGCCAACATATCATGTACGCACTGCTGATAATTTCTATCGCCCTGGCCATTGAGAGTTTTGGCACTTTGCCAATTACTAAACGGCAACCGTTGCGCCAAAGGAATCGTCAAAAACAATTTATATAAACTGGCTGACTGAAAAGGTGTCGAGGCATTAACGCTGATTTTATTTTCCGGGTTGGCTAAATCCTGGACAACTACGCCCCACTGCGCGCCGGCGTGGGCATTGACCCAGTCCTGCACTTTAGGCTGCAAGGCGGCGAAGCTGGCAGCATCCTGCGGCGTACCGGTTTGGCTGTCGGCCGCCTGCAATTCCTTAAGCAGCCCGCTCAACTCACCGTTTTCACCAACCGCACTGGCTGCAGCCTTTTCAATTCGCCAGTCGCGGGCCATGCGGACGCCACTGAAACTTCCCATCAAAACAATAATCAAAGCCGCCAACGCCGCCCAGTTGAGGCGCCGTGTACGACGAGAATACATAGAATAATGGCGTGGCCATAGCCACATTTGAATTGTTTGCATTTTTGATCTTTATTTAAGAATCACCTGCTCTTGAATAAAGAGTTGTTTTTGGATGACTCACACTTTTTATTTAAGGTTCTTCGCCCTTCAATCCTACCTCAAGCACAAGCGCGAATGCAAGCTTCTTTTAGCTATTTGCTTGATTTTGGGTCATTGTGCCATTCCAGTGAAATATTTTGCATAACCTTAAACAGTCCGTCCTGGTCCGGGATGACATTGCTGTCAAAATAATGGTCAGTGTTAATGTAGTTTTCCGGAACGCTCAAGACATGTAGCTCATCGCCCAATAAGTGCATGCGGTCGACAGCCTGAACACCGGCCACCGGAACGGCCAGAACCAATCGCTTTATTAGCACCGGTTTTAAGAAATCGGCCGCCATGTCTAGCAAGAATCCATCCGGTAATCCATCGGCCACCACAACGACGACGCGCCGCTTTAGTAAATTACGATCAACTGCGCCGGTCTTGCCAATAAGAGTGTTGAGTTCGTGGAATTTCTCAATCCGCTTTTGATCAATATAGTTGTGGTATTCAACCATCATTTCTTCGCGCTCGCCCGCCGGCATTTCCGGGTTGAATACCATCGCGCCGGTTGGTGTTAAACCGCCGATTGCCTTAGGCTCACGCGGTAAATCTATCGAAGTCGTAGCCAAAAGCATGAGGTTGGCATGTATGGCCATGGCTATTTGGGCGCCGACTATCACACCGCCTTCATTAAGCGCAATGACCGCACAATTCTGATTGGCGTAGCTCATTAGCTGTTTGGCGAGTTCCCGACCCGCCTGGGCGCGGCTCTTGAAATAATACATGCACCAAGTTTGTCATTGCCTTAGCTCGCATGCAAGCCGCCATTCCAACTTGGCTACTAAGTAAATCGACCACTGCGTAGGTCTAACGATAAAATCGAGTCGAGCGGCGCCTAATTGTAATCGGCATCTTATACGGATTAATTGGCTGCGAGTAAGTCTGCCTGGTCTGGACTTCGGGCACGGGTTGGTAGAGATTAGTTTCGTCGGCTACCGGAGTGGGCTGCTGTTGTTCAGCGACCGGCTCAGTCGTTTCGGCCGCTTGTGGTAAAAGTTGTGGAAATTCCTGATCAAACTGCTGATGCTGGGCATGGCGCCGATAATCCATTACCCTTTGCTGAATAAAATTGGTCAATAGGCGCAGATTTGTACTGTTAAAACCAACAAATGTAAACGAATTGTGTACCGTGCCAATAATTATGCTGGCGTTCAGTAAACGGTGGTTGAACATTACGTCAGATACCATGTCATAACGAATATCTTCAAGCGTTAGAAATAGCGGCTTCTTATCTATTAAAATTACGCGAATATCAGTGGCTACAAGGGCGGCAAAACCACCGCTGTAACGGCCGTTAATAAAATGTCTGATAGTTTCGTTATCGAAAAGAATTTTCGGAAGTTCACGTATTTCGGGGGCACCCCAGAAGCGGTAGTCCGCCCCGATGCGCCTAAGTTGCTTCTTCACATCGCGTGCGTCTACCATGGTGGCTCCTCCCTTTATGTCCTCATACAGCTATCATACAGTTCAATAACAGAGGTTTCGGTAACTTCGATCACATTTAGGCTTTGATTTTCATCACACCATTAATCAAAAACTGTGACATAATATAGCCATGTTGGCTACCAGCGACCAACTCGCCGCCTTGGTAGAAACTTTCCAGCGCGGCACTAAGCTCAAATACGACAAAGGTGAATTTATTATTCGACCCGGCGAGGCTCCGCCGGGCGTTTTTTATATAGAAACCGGCTTAGTAAAAGCCTATGACATTACTAAATACGGCGAAGAAAACCTCCTAATTATCCGCAAGGAAAAGGAGGTTTTCCCTTTAATTTGGGCTGTTACCGGCCAGGAACGCAGCATTATCTATCAGGCGCTTTCGGCTACAGAAGTCTGGCGCCTGAGCCGCACGGCCTACACCAAGTATTTGCGCGACCGTCCGGACGCTCTGATGCCGTTGCTGGATATGACAATAGAAATGTACAGGATTCATTCGGAGCGCATTATTAATCTTGAATACCGGACCGTCCGTGAACGTCTGATTTCGTTCATGTTATTTCTAAGCCAGCGCTTTGGAGTAAAAGACAAAGACGGCATTAAGGTTGACCTGCCCCTGCGACAGCAAGACGTTGCCAGCTCAATAAACGCCAGCCGAGAAACCGCCAGCCGAGAATTGTCGGCATTGGAGAAAAAAGGCCTGATAAGCACCCACCCGCAGTACGTAATTCTGCGCGATATCAAAAAGCTTAAAAGCTTTTTATAGCCTTTTTAGCAGTAGAAACCTCTCGCGGTTGCCCTTCTGGCCGGCAATTTCGGAGTCGGCTTTATCAACCATAACGAACAATTCCTGTATCCAATTTTCAATCTGTTGAAGTACGTTTCTGCGCATTTTTTCGTTCTTAATGACGCCGCGATTTTTAAGTTCCGCGCCGGCCTCAAATTGAGGCTTAACCATAGCCGCGAGCAGCGAGTCGCGCGACATCAGTTTTGCGACGTTGGGGAGTATAGTCCGCAGTGAAATAAAACTGACGTCAATCAAAACAATGTCCGGAATTTCGGTTAGTTTCAGGTCGCGAATGTCAGTTTGTTCGTGCAGCTCAATACGTTGATCATTGTGCAGGCTGGGGTGCAATTGGTTGGTGCCGACGTCAACGGCAATCACCTTTTTGGCACCATGCTTCAGCGCAAAGTCGGTAAAACCGCCAGTGCTGCTGCCGACGTCCAATACGATTTTGTCTTTAAAGTTTAGTTTTAGTTTTTCGGCAACCGACTTTAGCTTAAGGGCTGCCCTTGATACGTACTGTTCATCAACCAGCAGCTCAAGCTTATCGGCGTCAGAGACTTCAAAACCGGCTTTTTGATTAACTTTTCCCTGCACTTTGACGAGGCCTAGCTTAATATAACTTTCTGCTTGGCTGCGGCTGGATACTAACCCGCGCTTCACTAATTCCTGGTCAAGCCGCTGTTTTGTCATTAGTTAAACCGCATCGGCTAAATCGTAAGGTGGCAGGCCTGTGATATTGGCATTGTTGAAAGGAAAGCGTTGTCGATAAGGCTCCGCGTGGAAATCAATATTCTCAAAAACGTCTCTAAGAGAAACTACGCCATGCAAGAATGAAGGCACCCAGGTGCTCACCAGCTTTAAGCTTTCGCCGTCATCCAGAGGAATTAAACCAACTGGATGCGCAGTATCTTTGCCAAATTCGTCCAAATGGATATCGACTGTAACTCTATATTCATGGCGCAAAAGCCTGCGCACTATAGTGCTAAATTCTCGGTAAGTATTAGCTCGCTCGAATTCAATATCGTCGAACACAATACCACCAAGCTCCCAAGCTATTTGGCCGATCAAATCTTTGTATCGCGGATTAATGGCCCGTGGATTGTTCTTCTTGAGCCGGTTCCAGCCATGCACAAATCTTTCATAGGCAACATAAGTTTCAGGCGACAGATGGCAATAAGGTGAGACCTGCTCCAGTGCGGCTGGAAAGCACGTATCAGTATCTTGCCCAGTAACTCCACGCCAAACATTTCTTCGATAACTAGGAATACTCATTTTATCTGAACCGTATCATTTTTATAATATCACCGGTTTACACATACGTTTCAAAAATCGTAAACTTCTAGTCCTTTATACGTTCGCGGTAGACGCCAGTTGTGGTATCTACGCTGATGACGTCGCCCTGCTTAATAAAAGCCGGTACTCGAACCGTAATGCCCGTTTCAAGCTCGGCGTTTTTAGTTACCGCGCTGCTGGTATCGCCTTTTACCACATCCTCGGCGTAGGTAACTTTTAACGGTACGTTTTTAGGCAATTCAATATTAATTACCCGACCGTCGAATAGTTGCGCCTGCACCTGATCACCCTCTTTCATATAGCTTTTTAGATCGGCCATATCCGCCAGCGGCAACTCAAACTGTTCGTAGCTTTTATCGTCCATAAAATGGAAGCTGGTTCCGTCAGAATATAGATACTGGACGGACTTGGTGATAATGTCTGCGGCCTCAATGGCTTCGTTACCTTTGAAAGTTTTATCCAGCACTTTGCCATCTGTCAGACTCTTAATTTTGACGTTTACAATGCTGCCGCCGCGGCCCATAACTTTCTGGTTATATTCGACTACGCGGTACGGCACACCGTCCAGCTGAAAAACCTGTCCCTTTTTTAAATCAGTGACTCCTAGAGCCATCTTGTGTCTTCCTGAAGACCTCAAAGCCTTCGATTCCGCCCCCGACACTACTATTGAGAATTTCTACGGCATACCTATTTCGTGCAACACTTTCCAGAGCGTCTAATACTACCGAGGCATCATGATCGGGCATACCCTGTAACGCTTCGGCGACTTCAGAAATTGATAGAACAGGCAGCTTAGATCTTTCGGGGTAATTTTCCATCTTTGCTATCCGTTTGAAACAAATGGTAACAGTGCGATATGCCGGGCGCGTTTGATAGCCACGCTTAAGCGTCGTTGCTGACTTTCGGTCAGGCCGGTTTTCTTACGGGTTTCAATCTGTCCGTAACCGTTAACGTAGCGCTGCAAGGTCTTGAAGTCCTTGTAGTCGAAAAATGGTACGTCTGTTCGATATTTAAAAATCTTAGCCATATTAATCTCCTAAAATGGTATGTCGTCTAAATTTATTGGTTCGTCGCCGATGTCCTCAATTACGACATCATCGGCTTTTGGTTTCTTGCTAGGTGCTGGCTTGTTAGCTGGGGCCGATTGGTCAAAATCGCCGCCGCCGGATCTTTCACCGCCGCCACCGCCTGGGCCGCCTAAGAATGTGACATCCTGGGCAACAACTTCTACTTTGTTACGCTTCTGACCGTCCTGTTCCCAGCTACGGCTTTGTAAGCGCCCATTAACTAGTGCTGGGCGACCTTTGGTCAGGTACTGCGCCACGCGCTCGCCTAACGGGCCCCAGGCAACAATATCTACGTAATCGGTGACTTCCTGCCAGTCGCCTTCCTTGCTCTTGTAGCTGCGGTTTAGCGCCAGACTAAAAGAACAGACAGATTGTCCGTTCGGTGTTGTCCTGAGTTCTGGATCACGGGTCAGGTTGCCCATTAAAACTACTTGGTTAAAACTGCGTGCCATATGGCATCCTCCTTGTAGGATCTATGTCCCTTAATTTGTATATACATATTATACTCCCTACTCTTCCTCTTCGGCTGCCTTGTCGTCGTCATCAGCCCGGTCGCCGCGTTCGGCTGCTTTTTTGGCTTTGTCGGCCTTGGCTTCTTCGGCTTTGGCAATCGCTTTGAGGTCTGGCTTACTGATCAGGTAACGAATAACTTCATCTGTTATATTCAGCGTGCTCTCGACTTTACGGACGCCCTCGCCGGGCATATCCACCGTATAGAAAACATAAACGGCTGATTCGTTTTTCTTGATTGGGTAGGCTAGCTTGCGCTTGCCCCAGTTATCGGTTTTAGTGACAGTACCACCGTTATCGGTGAAAATTTTAATCACCCGCTTTTCGGACTTATCCAGGTCGATTTCCAGATCGGGATCATACAAAATAGCAATTTCGTATTGGTTCATCGCTTTCCTTCCATTGGTTTAAGCCTGCACTCTATAGTTGATGCAAGCTGAAGTCTTTATGACCAGCTAATTCTAGCTTATCTACCTCTGTTAGTCAAGCTAAGCAGCGCTGCCGTATATTTGTTCATTTAATGATGTATATAAGCGATCGGGTATATCGGCTACATGTTCAACAACATGAGGCATTACTAACCATGTCAGATTACTTGGTGAGTGCACTCGCAGCGCTTCGGCCCGCCGGGCTTCTTCATATACCGTTTCAAAAGGATCCAACGCGATAGCTGCGGCCGCCCGCACCAGATTTATAGCACGTTCGACTCGCTCTTCACTGTCCGGCTCTTCAATATACTGAGCCACTAACGACTCCTGGTCTGATACCAGGTGCTCCAGGCCATGGGATGTTATGTAGCGCATAACGTAATCGCCTATTTCGTAGGCGACGTCAGGCTTGGACTCAACCGTAAATACATTTGGAAGCCGCAAATTTTCTTTTTGTTTACTCCTTAAACCTACTTCCTTTATATGGGTTTTTTTAACCTGTATACCCTTCTCGGGAATGTAACCGGCCCAACCAAGCAAGGTTAACTTAAACTCATCAAATTCATTATTCGGCCGCCACGAACCGCCCTTATACCTGTAATGTATACGGTCGTGCGACCAAATTGGAATGGTTTGCAATCTGGTATAGCGCAGTATGCGACTGCCTTCTGTAGCTGGGTTATTTTCTTCGCCTAATAAAAAGCGCCTGGCGTAGTACCAGGCGTGGTGACGGTTCCAACCGGCCGGAGACTTATGGTCCAGCCGCGGCGTGATAATTGGCAGCATCATCCCTAATTCGTCTTTAGGAAACATTTCCCCTGCCATTTCACCTCCGGTTTTGATTTTGTCTCTCAAGCGTATAACGCTTAAGCCCACTATAAAAATTTTACGGTTAAACCGCAAGCCTAAGATTTGTGATAAAAGTCACCTACTCTTCTGGTTCGTCGGGCATGTCGTCATAAAGATCGTCGCCTCTTGCTCTTTGCCAGACGCTTCCGGTTCTTGATGGCTATAGTTGTTAAGCGCTACCATGCTCGACGCAGCGTTATCACTTTTGCGTACTCACTCTAATGATAGCTTTAACAACTCCGCCTTCAGGAACCTACAGATGTCTGAGCAAAACCAAGAGGTTCCTTAATTGTATAAAAGGCCTGAACAAACCAATTGTAAGCAATCAGGTTAGGTCGAGTCATTGCGGTCAAGATAGTCGAGCTCACTCTTTGAGTGTTAAAGGAGCGAGACCGACTGAAAGGAGTCCTTGACCGCACGACCTTACCTGGTATATGCGAACAGTTGTGTTTGTGAGAGCCTGTCGCTTTTTGGGTTCCGTTTTTGGCGATCCAAAAATGGAACGTATATTTGGTTCTTTGAAAAAGAACTACTCTTCGGAATCAGTAGGGATTTCGTCGTATACATCTTCGCCGCCGGATGACGGTCCCTCATGCGGAGCTTCGCTGGCGGCGCCAAAGACTTCATCCATATTCTGGACCAACACTTCGCGCGGGCGTGAGCCATCAGCCGGGCCAACTATGCCTTGCTCTTCCATGGTTTCAATCAATCTGGCGGCGCGGGCATAACCTACCCGCAGGCGGCGCTGCAACAGACTGGTGCTGGCCTTGCGGCCTTCAATAACCACCTGCACGGCGTCTTTCCACATGTCGTCATCAGCATCATTGGCGCCGTAATCAACCACGTTGCCACCCTTGCCGATCTGAACCGGCTGCGAAATAACTTCGTCGTCGTACTGCGGGCCGCGTTGCATGCGTAAGAAATCAGTAATCTTCTCGACTTCATCAATCTCAATCAGTGCACCCTGAACGCGCTTTGGCTTAGGCATATCAGCTGTCGAAAACAACATGTCGCCCATACCAAGCAGTTTTTCGGCGCCAGCCATATCAATAATGGTGCGGCTGTCGACCTGGCTATTGGTAGTAAAGGCAATCCGAGCCGGTACGTTAGCTTTAATCAAACCGGTAACAACATCAACGCTTGGTCGCTGAGTTGCGATAACCAGGTGAATGCCGACGGCGCGAGCCTTTTGGGCAATGCGCACAATCAAAGATTCAACGTCGCGGGCGGCCATCATCATCAGGTCGGCCAGCTCGTCAATAACAATAACGATGTAGGGCATGCCTTCGTCGGCTTTGAGTGAGTTGTATTCCTCAATATTACGCCGGCGGGCTTCTGATAGCGTTTGATAGCGTCTTTCCATCTCGGCGACCGCCCATTTAAGTGCGCTGATGCACTTTTCGGGCTCCGTTATAACGCCTGTCAGCAGGTGCGGAATCTCATCGTACGGTTTTAGCTCAACGTGCTTTGGATCAACCAGAATAAGCTTTAGATCGCTGGGGCTATTGCGGTACAGCAAGCTGGTAAGAATGGTGTTAATCATGACGCTTTTACCGGAGTTAGTCTGGCCGGCCACTAAAAGGTGCGGCATTTTGGTCAGATCGCCCACCACAGCGGCGCCGGAAATGTCTTTGCCGATAGTAATACTCAGCGGGCTTTTAGTCTCGGCCCAGGCAGATGCGCCTAAAATGCTGGCCATTCGCACCGTTGCGGGTCGGATGTTCGGCACTTCAATGCCAACGGCTTTCTTGCCGGGAATCGGCGCTTCCATACGGATAGACTGGGCAGCTAGATCTAGCGCCAGGTTATTTTCTAGGGCGGCAATTTTATTAAGCTTAACGCCGGCCGGTGGTTTCATGGTGTACTGGGTGACGCGCGGGCCAATGTTGGCGCCTTCCATTTCGACATTGATGCTGAAGTTGGCAAAGGTTTCTTTGATAATATCGGCGTTACCTTCAACATCGCCGGCGTCTGCCTTGTCCTGCTTCTGATTGAGAAGACTAAGCGATGGAAACTTCCAGTCCGGATCGCTGGTAGTGGTCAGGGCGGTATGCTGTTCGGTGGGTGTCATCTTCTGGGCGGTATTTTTAAATGTACTTAAACGGGCCGGGCTATGGTGTTCCACGGGCACACCCTCGTTGAGCTGAAAACCGTGTTCCGGTGATTTGGCCTTGAGTTCAGCCAGATCGGTATCGCCTTCCGGCTTCTTAAAACCTTCAAAAATTTTCAGAAAAATCTTGGGCGAAATCGCAAAGGCGAAGAAAAAGCTGAATAAAGCAAAAATAAAGAAAGTCAGGCTGGCCGGAACCTTGTCCAATACATTCAGGACGGCATCGCCCAGCGTGCTGCCAACGTTGCCGCCATGAGAGCCGCTAATAGCGCCGTTTACGTCTTTAGTAGCAAAAGCAACGTGCAACCAGGCGGCGCTAAATACCAGTACGCCTAGCATGCTGACCAGTTTAGGCAGTGGAATCTGTTTGTCCTCGGCCGTAAATTTATGCACTCCCCAGAAAATTAGCGCCATGGGCAGCAAATAAGCCGCTAAACCTAATGCCCAGTAAGCGCCGTGGAAGAGATTTTTAGGTAATGGGCCGCCGGTGCCAAAGCCGCCTAACAGCAAAAATAGCGCGGCGACCAGTAAAACAACCGCGCCGGCATAGGGCCAAAAGCTGGATTGCTCCTTGACTTCGGCTTTTTTCTTTCTGGTTTGTTTTTTTCTTTTTGCCATGAGCGTTTCTTATTATATAGTTACTGGCTTTGAGGTGGAAGTTTTTCTTGAGTTAGACGTTTTTGAGCGACTTCTTGAATAGCGTGGAGCGTATCAAGATCAGTGCTCGGATCCAGGATAATAGCCGCCAGTTCGTCTTTAGTCATGTATTCGAACGGGCTGGCGTCGGGTGGTAGGACCTCCGGCAGTTCTGGGGGCGTCATCCAATCAAAGGCGGCTGCTAGTCCATCGCGGCTTACATTACCATTCGCATCAATAATGCCGGCTTGCTGCATTATCTCGCCCATTAGTTTTGGTTCAGATTCAGATGTTGACATTATACGAACAATTGTAGCAGTTTTTACACCATTTGTCAATGCTCTAGCTTTATCCTAGAAACTGTTCCAGGCTCCTGGCCGCTATGTCGCGGAAAGCTTTTATGCGCTCAGCCCCAGCTGCTGTTGCCACGCCGGGCTCAATAGTGTCTTCAAGTGCCCGATTCAAACTGTTCAGTACGAGATCTGCTTCAGCGCCCTCGCCTGCCGCGTAAGCGCGCAAATAGAACTGATCAAAAGCATCAAGGGTGGTTTCGCCTGTTGAGTCTATCTCAGTAAGTGCCATAGGGATTCCTATAATAGTATCTTTTCAGGTAAGTGTCAATTACGAGGCCTGGTGATGCAGATGATCTGTTGGCGTGGGCTCGGGTGGCTGAGGATCCTCAAGGTTCAAACGCTCTGTCAGATCTATAACATCGTCCATTGATTCGTCTCTCACCAGCGTTACTGACTCATCAACTGGTACTGAGTAGTCTACCCCTAATACCGGTCCAGAAACGATAAGCCCAATATTTACAATTCTTCGGCGAACGAAATCTTTATTTATTCGGTCTACAACTAAACGGTCGCGCATTTCGGCTTGAGCGGCGGCATCAAATGGCTCATAAGAGCCAATTTTAAACCTCTTAGGCCACTGAAAGCCTTCTGGCGAAGTTTGGTCTGGGTTAGGCACTTTATTCTCGTCTGTCCCGTTTCTTATGATCGTATCAGGACATATTTAGGAAAATAACTATAGCACTTGCGAATGTTTTGTCAATCAATTCTGGCGTCTTGATTTAACAGCTTGGCGCGCATGGCAGCAAAGCGTTTTTGCAGGTCTTCGGTTTGTTCTTCCTGAGTTTTAGGCTGGTTGT
>CAYUOI010000013.1:0-11094 GCA_964446365.1 uncultured Candidatus Saccharibacteria bacterium
CGCTTTAACTTTGCTCTCATCAAACGCCACTTCTTTAACGTTAAGCTCTTCTTGCAGAATTTCCGCCAGCTGTTGCGGTAAATATTCCTGATAGGCTTTCCACAGCGTGACTTTAGATAGAGGCTGGCGCACTTTTATGCCCTTTTCGGCCCTGACGCTTAAGCCGATGGTAATCAGATGCCGAACCATCTGCATGTTTTTAACCAGCAGCTCGTTGCCGTGGCCGACTTCTGGCCAGTCCAGAAGATGGACGGACTCGCCCAACTTGCGATCGGTTAGCTTTAGGAACAGCTCTTCGCTGAGGAACGGCGTAAACGGCGCCAAGACCTGGCTCAGTCGCACCAGCACGTAGTGCAAAGTCTGGTAGGCGGCCTGTTTATCGGCGTCATCGCCACTCTTCCAGAAGCGGCGGCGGCTGCGGCGGACGTACCAGTTGCTGGCGTCGTCAATAAACGGCATTACCGGCTTAAGGGCATTGGGAATATCGTAGCGCTGCATGTTGGCGTCAACTTCTTGAATCAGCTGATGTATACGCGACACTATCCATTGGTCTAAGAGGTTGTCGCTGGCCGGCTCCTCTAGATAAGCCTTCCCTTCTTTATCCTGAGCGAAGTCGAAGGACCACCCATCAACTTCGGCGTAGAGCGTGAAGAAGTCGTACATATTCCAGATCATGGACAGCTTGCGCTGGACATCGGCGACTTCCTTGTCTTGCAGGGCGAAGTCCTCGCCATTCAATACCGGCGAACTCAGAAACAGAAAGCGCAGGGCGTCGGCGCTGTATAGATCCATAAGCTCGTTCGGGTCGGTGTAATTGCCAAAGGATTTACTCATCTTGCGGCCGTCGTTGCCGGCAATGGTGCCGGTTACAATCACGTTCTTGAACGAATTCTTTTGTAACAGGCCAATGGAAACGGTGTGGAGATAGTAAAACCAGGCGCGGACCTGGGCAACATACTCGGCAATGAAGTCGCCGGGGAAATTATTTTCAAATTTTTCGACGTTTTCAAACGGATAGTGGAATTGGGCAAATGGCATGCTGCCGGCCTCGAACCAGGAGTCCATAACCTTGTCTACCCGCTTATATTTGACGCCGTCTATTGTAAATGTAACATCATCTATCCAAGGCCGGTGATAGTCGTCTAACTCCTTACCGGCTAGTTGCTTCAGTTCTTCATAGCTACCAATTACAACAGTTTTCTCGTTGTTGTTTTTGTCTTTGCCTTTCCATACCGGCATAGCCGTTGCCCAGAAGCGGTCGCGGCTGAGGTTCCAGTCCGGGGCGCTTTCAACCGTCTTTTCGAAGCGGCCGTGTTTGATATGTTTCGGAAACCAATTGATGTTGCCGTTTTGTTCCAGCATTTAGGCGCGCTGCGAATCAACATCCATGAACCAGCTGGGGTGCGCCCGGTACATCAGCCGCGTTCCACAGCGGTGGCAGTGCGGGTATGAGTGAGTTATGTATTCAATTTTCCAGACAACGCCGCGCTCCAGCAGGGTTTTAGCTATCTCCTTGTTGACGTCCCAGACTAACGAGCCCTGCCATTCGCCGTCGGTGTAATGACCCTCTTCGTCAGTATCCAAAACAAAGGGTACTTTGTTCTGTTTAGCCAGCTCGTAATCTTCTTCACCGTAGGCTGGCGATTCGTGGGCTATGCCGGTGCCTTCTTCAGCGTGTACAAAGTCAGCGTGCCAGACTTTATGGGCGTTGGCTCCCCTGTCTTTAAATAGCGGCTCGTACTCTTTGCCGACCAACTCAGAGCCCTTAAACTTCCGGATAACTTTATGTTCCAGCGGCTGGTGTTTTTCATTGGTTAGCGCCTTGCCAATTAAGGCCGTGGCCAGAATTAACTTCTGCCCGTCGACTTCCACTTCGGCGTACTCCAGGTCTTTATTAACGGCTATAGCCGTATTGGATGGCAGTGTCCACGGCGTGGTTGTCCAGGCTAAAAGATAGGGTTGAGGGTTTAGGGTTGAGGGTTTAGCGGCTTCGCCCACCCAGTCCTTTAGCTTGAACTTCACGTAGACGCTCGGATCGGTGACGTCCTGGTAGCTATTGTCCATAGCCACCTCAGCCTTAGAAAGCGGCGTGGCGTCGTGCGTGCAGTAAAGCAGTACCTTTTCGCCTTCATATATCTTGCCGGCGTCGTAGAGCTTCTTAAAGGCCCACCAGACGCTTTCCATGAACTCTTTGTCCATGGTTTTGTAGGCGCCCTTAAAATCGACCCAGCGGCCGATACGGTCAATGGTGTCTTCCCACTCGCTGCCGGTCTGTACCATATTGGCGCGGCAGGCCTTGATGTAATCCTCCAGGCTGATAGTCGTGCCGATTTCTTTGCGGTCCTTGATACCCAGCTTTTTCTCGGTATAAACTTCGGCTGGCAAGCCGTGGCAGTCCCAGCCCCAGACGCGCTCTACCCGCTTGCCTTTCATGGTCCAGTAACGCGGCACGGCGTCTTTAACAACCGAACTCAGCAGCGTGCCATGGTGCGGTACCCCTGTAATAAAGGGCGGACCGTCGTAAAAAACGTAGCCGTTGTCTTTGGGGCGCATTTCAACTGACTTCTCAAAAGTCCGGTTAGCCTTCCAGTGCTTAACGAGATCTTTCTCGTATTCGATTGGCTTGCGGCGGCTACCACTCTTAAACTTCATGACTCTCCTTATAAAACAAAAAGCCCCTTTAGCGCAGGAGCGTTTTACCGCGGTACCATCCTGCTTGGGACTTGATTACAGCTGTATCGGGCTTACCCGGTGAGGTCTACTTGTCAGCCATAGGCGGACGTTCTTCCCACTCCTCGCAGTTGATAGCTGCTCTAACGGATTACCCTTAGTATAGCCCGACTACTTGTGGGCTGCAACTGACAGATCCGGAGTGTAAGAATGCGTAGAAGACGACAAGAAGCTGGTGCCACTGATATTGTAGGCAGCCACGTCGTCCATCAGCGGCATCTCGGAACCCTGCCACATCTGTAATAGCTGGCTGTCATCGGCCAGCGCTAGGATAGCTGGCTGGTTGGTTACGTCGTAAAGTTGAGCAATATTAGAGCCCGTGCTGCTGTCTATATCCATAAGTTCAATTTTGCGGGTGGCATCGCGGCGCTCGAATTCACGCGCGTATTCTTCTACCCTGGAAGCAAACTCCGAGTTGGGCCGGTAAAGCGCTAGCAGTCTCATATCGATATTGTACCATTGCGCTAGCGCAAGGTGGTACCGCCATTAATGTTTGTGCCGCCTTTAATATTCACGTTTGAATTATTGCCAGCCGTAACTGTAGTAAAAATTGGGATACTAGACGCGGCGCTGTAGGCTCCTGACCCGCTGGGATCTTTAGCATAGGCACGCCACCAGTACTGCGTATTAGCACTAAGGGTACCAGTATATTTATAAACGGCGGTCGTTCCACTCAAATAGGCAGCTCCGCTTTGCGTGTCTTGAGATGCCCAACCCGTCTGGTCGGATTCCTGTGTCTTTGTATCTACTATCGATGAACAGTTACTGGTACTACAGATTTCTATCTTGTACTTCAAGAAGTCACCAGCGTCATCGAGCGCTCTCATGCGAAATTCGGGCGACAATGATACACCAGTTGCCCCTACAGAGGGCTGTATCAGCGTCGGTGCATTTGGCGCAGTATTACTGTATGTCAAAACCATGCTGGTCACTGACGATTGCCCCGGACTCAGCAAGCCGCCGCCAATACTGGTAGACTGGCCACTGCAATTTGTGTCATCTATGGTGACTGTTACCCATAAATAGCGCTGACCGGTGACGCTTAAGCTAATATTCAGGACCGTACCAATTGTTCCGGTGCTGGTTGCACTTGTACTTCCGTAAATACCATTGCTGCCGGCTGTCCGGTAGTTGGCGGTCACAGCGCAGACAGCCCCTGTGGTATTGCTGGTGTTAATGGCTAGATTAGTTGGGTTACTTTGCGCGCCCATATCTATAACTCGTTCATATGTCGCCGCCGGCAACGGGGTTTCTAAGGCCGCGGAATAAGTCGTTGCGGAATAACCGCCAACGAACAGATAGCCATTAGCGACAATGGAAGTAACAGTGTTGTTGCCCCCTCCTGGTATATTGTTTGCTGATGTCGTAAAAGGCCCGACACTACCGTCGCTTAATATGGGCGCGTATTCTACAACGGCACCCCCGCCGCCAAAGACGTAAAAGTAATTATTATAGATAGCGATGTTGTTATCAGAGCGAGAGCTGGTCAAGTGCCCGACAACATTCCAGGTGCCCACAGTACCAGCGGTGCCAGCACAGCCGCCCACACCACTATTATTGGCGGTGCAGACTAGGGCTGATTGTATGTCATTACATTCGTTATCAGCCGCTATATCAAAGGAGTGACAGGTTGTACTTAATGTGGCTGTCTCCTTATAGCCGCCGGCTAAGTATAGATAGCCGTTGTAGAAGATGGCTGCACCAAATTCGCCGCGACCAATAGTTAAGGCATTGGTGCTTGCCCAGGTGCCGACCTTACCGATATTTGCTCCCCCGGCAGAACAGCCGCCGGTACTAATTACCCCATCGCAAATTACTGCATAGCTGACAGTTGTTGTAGCACTGGTGCAAGTACCGCTGCAGCCGCCCATCTGATATAAATAGCCGTTGGCCTGAGCATAGCCAATATCTTCTCTGGCCGGAGCGCTGTTAGCATTGGTTTGAAAGGCTCCTAGCGAACCATCGACCGCACTAATAGTTGCGTAATTAACTACACCACTATCGGCCGCGGCATTATTATCATAGCCGGCCCAGATATATAGAAAACCATTGTAGGCCGCCATACCAAAACCAAAAGAATGCTGGACGGTCATGGCACGGCCGCTTACAGTCGACCAAGTGCCTAAGGTCCCTGGCGTGCCAGTACAACCTCCGGTACCGCTGTTGTTTAGGGTGCAGATTAGCGCGTAGGACACATAGCCATCATATGAAGCGTAAATGTAACCGTTGTAGGTGACAAAGCGAGTATAAGCGCCAGTCACACCTATAAGTGTAGATAGTGTAGAGCTGGCGGTACCAAAAGCGCTAGCGTGGTTGGTGGGCACTTGAGTGTGAGCGTAAAAAACGTCATCACAGAGATTTGAAGATGTGGCGCCAGTCTCTTTACAGGCGGTCGTAGCAGTTTGAGTATATCCGCCCGTGACGTAGAGATAGCCATTATCCGCATTGGTGGCACCGACGGCATCACGATTGTTAGTTAAATTGCCTACCAGCGTGTAGTTAGATGATGTACCCACAAGCGTACCGTTTGATCTAACTGCTATATATTCAATGTCTTGATAATTATTGGTGCCGTTTAGTGTCCCGCCGATAATATATAGCCCGTTGTTAGCCGCTACTGCCTTTAGCCGCCAACGTACAGTGCCGCTTGGCAGACCGGTGCTGCTGTTCGTAAACGCGCCTGTCAGCCCGCCCGAAGCACTCAAAGGAGCATATTGGATATCGCTTTTGCCGACACTACCATCAAAGCCGCCGATTATATAAAGGTAACCGTTCGACACTGCTGACGCGTGCCAATGACGTGGAGTAGTGAAAAAATTCGACGTAGATGCAGTGGTCCAGGTCCCAACATTACCTGAGCTATCAATTTGGGCATACTGCACATCATTACATTCTGTGCTAGTACCTGAACTCTTGCAGTTGGTATCCGATGCTGCTTTGGTACCGCCAGCAAGATATATCCAATCATTGTATACGGCAACCGTGTGACCGTAGCGCGGATATAGCGGAAAACCCTGGCCTACGTTACTGAAAGTACCCAGGGTAGCATCGTCGGCAATCTGGCTGCGCTGAACGTCATTACAGAACAGATTGTTATTACCATCGTTCTTGCAGTTGGCCGTAGTGGCACCGGTCAAACCGCCTATGATATACATGTATCCCTTATAAATAACCATTGCATGATAAACTCGCCTGATAGTGAAAGTGGTAGACTCCTGTACCCAAGTACCCACCGAACCATCTGGGTTTATGGGCGCTCTATTAATGTGATTGTCATAGTTGGTACTGGAGCCACAGGCTGTCGGGGTACCGGTAGTACAGCCGCCACTAATATACAGATATCCACGGTAGGCTGCCGATGCAAAGCCAAATCTGCCGCCTAAAATATTCGAAGTGGCTGTTGATTCAGCTGTATACCCAGTGGCTACATGAGTATTCAAAAAGGCAGCTTGTTGTACATCATTGCAATAGACTGAAGTGCTGGCATTGCATAGCGTATCGCTGGTACCGTGGATGCCGCCAATGACGTAGTAGAAGTTGTTGTAAATAATAGCAGTGTGACCGGTGCGCGGTGCAGCAAAAATATTAAGCGCGGGGCTAGTTAAAAAGGCGCCCACTGATCCGTCATTACTATTAATCTGGGCGAACTGACTATCGGCTTTATAGGTGCTACAAGCGCTGGGCGTGCCTGCCGAACAGCCGCCGACGACATACAAGAAGCCGTGGTAAGTCAGCGCCACATGTCCAGCCCGGGCGGTTGTAAAGCTGGTACTGTTGGTTGTCCAGGTTCCCAGGCTATTGTCGCTTTTGATTGGTGCATATTGGATATCGCTTTTAAAGCTGGCACCGTCATAACCACCAAGCAAATATAGGAAACCGTTGTAAGCCACCGAAGAGTGATAAGCCCGGGCGGTCGTAAACGTATTGCCGCTATTAGTCCAACTGCCAACTGTTCCGTCAGACTTAAGTGAAGCATACTGGACGTCGCCCTTATAGCTGGTTCCGTTAAACCCGCCCGCCAGATATAGATAGCCGTTGTATTCAATGGTTGTGTGGTTGGCGCGGGCATCGCTGAAGGCACTGGTAATATTCCAAGAGCCCACTGTACCGTTGGCCGCAATGGGAGCATATTGGACATCGTGATAGTAGGCTGAGTCTTTGCCGCCAATGACGTAAAGGAAGCCATTGTAGGCCACGCTGGTGTGGCCGGTGCGGGCACCATTAAAAGCCGTCGTAGAACTGAAAGCACCGATTACACCGGTACTGGCATTTATTGCAGCATATTGCACATCGCTCTTGTAATTAGTGCCGTCAAAACCACCAATAACGTAAAGGAAGCCATTGTAGGCCACGCTGGTGTGGCCGGTGCGCGCGGTGGTAAAGCTAGCATTGCCGGCAGCCGAGAACGTGTCGTTATCGCCAGAGGTTTGTAAGTTAGCCCTATTAATCTGGCCGCTGGTGCCGAAATCGATCATGCCAGTATCTGTACCGGTCTGAAAGTCAGCAGTCGACGTAACCGTGACGGTCGGGTCGATGGTTAGTGGATAATGCTTGTTGATTAGATTGCGGGCCTCTAACGTCAAAATGCCGTCTTTCAGGTCAAACGATACGTCCTCGTAGCTTTTAACTCCGTGGGCATCGATCATATAAGGCGCCGGCAATACAAATACCAGGTTGTCTTTTTTGCCGTTCTTACGGGCGTTATCTATCAGCTGTTGATCTTTATTATCGGACGTTGAGATATTGCCAAAAAGATACTGGTTAGCCGAATATATCCCGATACCACCATCAGGCAGCGGCCTGGCCTCCAGGGTACTATCAAGCTTCAGCTGGTAGCGAAACTGCTGCGTTTTAGCTGGTGCTTTAGACAATAGGATATCGGCCTTGATGCCGTTACGCTTAAATGTGTAGACCTGTTGTTCGTTGCTGTTGGCCGGGTAAATTACCCTGCCCTCTTTCAACTGTCCGTCGTGCAGATCGTCTAGCGGTACCAGCGAAAAGCTATGGTCACCCTTAGCATCACCAAAGCTGATACCGTCTTTAGCCGCTTTTGAAAGCGTAGCTGTAAATGGAAACTTACCGCTGGAATCAGCCAGGTCACCGGCCACCACATGCTGTTGCTTGTCGGGTGTTTCCTCTTTCGTACGGTTATAGACGAAGGCTTTTTTATTTACCTCTATTTTGGATGTATCCACCGAAGGTTTAGCCAGCAGCGCCGCTTTAGCCGGGGTGAATTTATACATGGCGTGGCGCTGCCATACAACGGCTCCAGCTACAAACATAGCCAACAGGACTACACCACTACAGGTCCAAAACAGATAAGTTTGCATAAAGCGTGGTAGGCGTCGAACCAGACGGCGCCGGGCGTAATGAAACTTAATGCGCAGCCTTGTCAGTTGCCTGCGACCACGCCTGGCCAGGACTTTCAGCTTGCGCCGATAGTTGTGTGGGTTTAGGCGGCTCATTGGATAACGTGGTAGTTATATTTGTAGGTGGTGCTGTCCGCGGCGGCATTGTTGGTATCGAGTGTAAACGTCGTGGTGCCGCTACTATTGTTGTAATATTGCAGGCCGGTCGCATTATTATTAGCCGGGGTCAGGATGATAACTGGAGCGGCACCGTAAGCGCTGGCAAACGTTATGGTTCCTAGTGTGCCGGCGCTACAGGTTGTTCCCGTGGTAATCGTGATAACGCCGGCAGTGTCGTTGCCGCTGATGCTGGCACTTGGCGATCCGCCGCTACAGCTGGTAGCCGCGCCGGCGGCTATGGTGGTTGTACCAGAGGTGTTTGTAGAAATAATATGGCCGCCAACAGTTAATGCTTTATTAAAGGTTGCTGCGCTCTTAACGGTAAGAGTGCCCGCAATTGCTGAACCAACAGTTATATTAGTAGTTGACCCAGCCACACCTGCATCACCAATATGAATTGTAAGCGTCTTGCCAGAAGCAGTAGCACCGGTTCCAACATTGATGGTATATGTATCGGTCGACTGGCCCAAGGTAATACTCCCCGTCTGTCCGGTTGATCCGAATATAAGCGTGTTGCTGTTAGTTGTACCTATGCTGATCGTCCCTGATGCTGCTGCCTGGATAGACACCGCTCCTGCTGCATTGCCGCCATTTATGGTAGTTGTGCTTGTGGAGTTGGTTGAACCAAGCACGATGGTCTGAATAGCGGCACCAGAACCGATTTGGATTCCGTGCGCATTGGCACTATTTCCAATCTGTATAGCGTTGGCCGATGAACTTGATTCTATACTAAGTGAAGAGACCGTACTGCCTACAGTTATTGCTGAAGTACTTGAAGTACCGATAGCTACTGCCCCCGCAGATGAGCTCGCACCAGCAGCGCCACCAGTGATGTTAACAACGCCACCATTTGCGCCGCCGGCTACACCAGAGTCGCCTGCCCCGCCACTTATAGTGACACTTCCCCCCTGTATGTTTGAACCACTTGAACCACCGCTACCAGCGGTTATTGTCACATTCGAAGTAGAAGAGCCTGACCAGTTAGTCGACAATGTCAAAGATGCGCCAGTTTGGGTCCCCTGAGCCGGCGTTTTGATTTGTAATGTACCAGATAGACCCCCTGCACCAGTACCTGACGCAATTGTAACGTTACCGCCAATACCCAGCCCACTGCCGCCCGCCCCTCCAGTTATGTTGATAGCACCACCGTTGTTACCCGAGCCGCTGGCGGCACCGCCAGTAACGTTGGCAGCTCCGCCAGTACCGGTAGCACCAGCCGTACCACCGTTAAGAGCCAACTGACCGCCGGCGCCTGCACCACTGCCAAAACCACCCTGTAACGTAACCGCTCCTCCAGCCGTGCCTGAGGTCGCGGATCCGGTCCCCTGAACCGTAAAGGATGTAGGTGCAGCATTTGTTCCAGTATTCGTGGCATTGCCTAATATTAAGGTGTTAGTTCCTGTGAAAATGGCTTGATTTGTCGCCGAAGTGCTAAAGGAAATTCCGTTGGCGTTGCTGCTTTGTATAGATACTAAAGCCCCTCCGCTATTGCCGATGGTCGTGCCTAAGACACCAGTACCATTAATAGAGGTAGTGCCGGTAACACTTGTGGTACCAAGGACATTCACCGTTGAAGACGCATTACCTATAGCAACAGTACCGCTACCACTTGTAGTATTAATATTGGTGCCGCTACTACCCGCAACATTAATATTCGTAGTGCCAGTTAAATTAATCGTATCGCTGGTCAAAAGCTTTATAAAACCTCCCGTACCGGTGTTGCCTAGAGTTATCGTGCCCGTGCCGCCGCTGGCATCACCGCCGCCGCTGTTATTTATGAATGTATTCGAAGAGCTACTTCCGTTTAGGGAAATAGTGCCGCCGGTTATGGTAGCACCGGCGTTACCGGTAATCAGGCCTGTTGAGGTAAACGTACCGGCTACGGAGGTGTTGCCGGCCGTAGTCACCTGGAACTTAGTCACTGAGCCCGTGGTCTGAGCCAATATTAAATTGCCCGTAGCCGTACCACTGTTCTGGTTGATGTACAGAAGCGTTGGCGATAACCCACCGGCGCCGGCATTGGAACTAAGGTCCTCAATTTTAGCCACATTTCCGGTCACGGCACTAGCGGTATTTGCCACCAATTGTCTGGTAATTACAAAGTCGTTATCTGTTGAACTAGCTAATCCGCCACTAGTAACGTTATGCAAGAAGTTGAACTTCTCAGTGTTATTGTTCAGCGTTACGTTGACGTCGCCGGTACCATTGCCGACATTGGTTGTGCCCGTATTAGATGTAAACGTGGCGCTATTGGTGGTTGCTGATATGCTAGCGAAGTTTGCGCCGGTTGAGTCAAATACTTTGAGCGCTACGGTTGAGGCATCGAACTGGAGTAGCGTAATAGTGCCGGCCGAGTTTTGCAGTGTAAAGGCTGACGCCGAACTAGACTTTTCGGTAAAGCCGGTAACTCCGGTAATTACGCCTGCAGTAGTTAGGTTAAAGGCTGATGAGGCAATTGCTACAGTTGAACTGCTGTTACCGATAGTTGTGGCGGCTGAACCAGAGGTGTTGACGTTGGTTGTCCCCGTCAAAGAAGTCGTGCCGCTGGTCACGGTAAAGTTTTTAGCCGACGCAATCGTGGTGGATTGGTTAAGGTTAATCCCGGCAGATGCATTGGTGGTACCTACATTCAAGGTAGTTGTGCCGCTAGGCGTATCCAATAACGGAGTTAAGAAAGAGGTGTCAGCCCGGCCCGTGCCAGAGATCCAGAAGTTAGAAGAACTTTGCTGTCCGGCTATCTGGTTCTGAATATAGTTGCCGGAGCCGCTGCCAGCTGCATAGCCGGCGCAGACTGAGCCAGTACTACAAAGCGTACCTGTTTCATTTGGTAGCGTTA
>CAYUOI010000014.1:0-11027 GCA_964446365.1 uncultured Candidatus Saccharibacteria bacterium
GCGTCCGGCTTGCGGCCAGGGGACCTCGAGACCTTGACTGAGTTTGCGACCAAGTTTGAAGCGGCTGCGCGCTTCGGCTGTCGTGCGTCCCAGATGATCTCGAGCGCGGACGTGAAGCTGGTCGGGTTCGAGGTCCGCAAGTCGTCAGAGTGGAACCGGAGCCACCCAGACTGTGTTCAGTTTTCTGACGCGCTCTTGCAATTCGGGCTCAAGGTCCGGTGCGTGAGCCTAGCTGTGGAGGTTTCAGAAACTGGAGCGATCCGAGGCGTCGACGGAGCGCTGGCAGGATCAAAAGTCAAGGACATGCGCGAGGGCAAAGAGTCGTTGCCCGTTGGGAGGCACGTTGCCGTGCTTGAGGCTCTTGAAGTTACCGGCGGCGCAATAGGTAATAAATTTATTGAATCTGAACTGACGGCGGCGGCTAAAGAGGTTAAAAACGGCAAGCAGCTCAGTGAGCCATTAAGCCACGGTACGCATTTTCCGCCTATCGTCAGCCAGATGTTGGCCATTGGCGAAGAGACCGGCCAGATAGATACTATTTTAGTTAAAGTAGCTGATTTTTATGAAGAAGAGGTTGAAACAATTATTGACGGCATGAGTTCAATAATTGAACCGCTGATGATAGTTGTACTTGGTACGCTGGTTGGTTTGATAGCCGCCAGCGTAATGGGCCCGATTGCCAGTTTAAGTAAAAACATCGGTAATAATTAACACTTGACGCTTTGATGGTTATGCTTAATAATCTCTGTTAGATACTTGCTTACAAGTGTTATAACTTTAGTAAGTTCTAAGCAAAAAATTAATCAAGGAGGGTGGGTCTCCATGACTTCACTAAAAAGTAAACAAAGCGGTTTCACCATCGTGGAACTGTTAATCGTAATTGTCGTTATTGGTATATTGGCAGCACTTGTCATTACTACCTTTACCGGTATTCAACAGAAGGCTCGTAACACAGAGCGAACAACAGACATTAAGGCCTTACACGGTCAGGTAGAGGCTTACTACGCACAGAACGGTAAGTACCCAACATTAGCTAACCTAAATGACTCAACATGGCGGACAGCTAATATGAAGGGTCTTGACGCAGAAGCTTTGAAAGATCCTAAGGGATCCGGCCAGACTTTAGCCGATGCACCAGCTGCTAACACCTACGCTTATGCAGTCACTGCTAGCGATGGTTCTGCTTGTGACAACACTACCAAGGACTGCGCTCAGTACACACTGACAGCTACCTATGAAGGTGGTGGTACGTTTGCTAAGAGTAACTTGAACTAGAAGTTAACGAATAGTATTTAAAACCGGGACCTTCGGGCCCCGGTTTTAATTTATTCTAATATTTGAGGGTTTAGCGAGAATATATGCCGAGCCCGAGAAAACCATTCATTACTTGCTTTTTAGGTTTCTCGGCGCGAAGCAATATATAATAAAGCTTAAGCATGAATCCCGTTAGAAGTAAGGCCTTGAAAATGCCTGCCGGCTCGCCTAAAGCGAGCCGGACTTCTTACGGGATGAAAATTTTTGGACGGCCCTTAAAAGACCGCGGATTTACATCTGTAGAAATGTTATTGGCCTGCGTCATTTTTCCACTTATTGTCGTTGGCATAGCTAATTCGTTTGACGCTGTGAGAAAATCATACACTACCGCCAAACAGCTTAATGAAGTCTACGCCGTACTGAGTGCCTGTCCTGAACTTGATCGTGCTCTGGACTATACCAACCTGGTAAGTAATTCGTCGAACTGTTCGCCTAACAATACATTTAAGGCTGAAGGTAGCAGCGGTATTTCTTATTCGTATAATCCTACCTTGACAGTTACCGACACAACTTCTTTGGGTAGCAGCGATCCGCTTAAAACTATTCCGGATTCCAAAGTCGTAGATATTAGTGTCAACAACTTGCGCGGCAATGCCCCGCCGCTGGAGTTGCGCATGCTTATAACTCGCAACGGAATCGCCCAACAATGAAACTTAACAGCCAAGGATTTACGTTACCGGAGTTAATAAGTGTCATGGCGGTTGCCGCCCTGTTTGCCGGATTGATAATGTATTTTGGCATTAGTTACTGGCGCTACGCATCGCTGCTGGAAGCCGACCAGGATACTTTTGTCTCAAGACTTAATGCCCAAGATGTGGTGCGCGAGCTGATTGGCACAACCTCGGGATTGATTTTGCAGAACAGCATTCCTGACAGCCACACCCTAAACCAGGATCCATCGGCCGGCAGCAATTACTGGCTAAAGATGCACGCCATTCCGGGCAACACGCCAATTGGTGCCAGCAACACAACAACTCCGCTGCTTTATTTCAAGCGCTTGAGCATCAATACTTCAAACGCCGTAATTATGAATAACACGCAACCGTACGAAGACGAGTTTGTGCTTTATTTGAATGGTACAGATAAACAGCTGTACTTACGCAGCCTGGCTAACCCAAACGCCTCAAATAACCGTCTTAAAACCAGTTGCCCGCCGTCGCTTGCAAGCGGCAGCTGTCCGGCCGATCGGGTCATATTAAGCAACATAAGTTCAATCGATTCGATTTATTATTCACGTAGCGGGAACGGAATTAATTACCAGTCTACAACCGATCCTAACACCGGCCAGTACAACGGACCAGATTTTCCGCTGGTTGAGGCGTTGCAATATACTTTTCACCTGACCAAAAAATCATTGTTTGTAACTAGTAACGGTACTTTCAACGATACAATAGTGCGCATCGCGTTGAGGAATACATAATGAAATTTTCAAAACCAAAATGCGACCAGAATGGGATGGTTATTGTATCCATCCTAGTAGTAACATTATTTTTGACAACCCTAATATACAGCTTAATTGTTTTAGCCAACGTTAACCTTACGCGAGCCCGCGGCCGAATTCTATTACTGCAATCACAATATGCTGCCGAGTCCGGCGCCGATGCCGCCATTGCTACTCTTAATAGCGGCAATGACACTTACGTTGGTTCGGCCAGCGAAGTCCAGGTCGTTAGCAATGCCCAGTACAAGTCGACCTACACGGTCACTGTTGCCAGCGGCGCCACATCAAAGGAAAGAGTTATTACGGCTGTTGGACGATTATACGCGCCAGCCAACCGCGCCACCGCCAACTTCACGCGCACCATAGAGGTTGTCACGCAGCGCACCTCGACATCAGTGGTTGCTTCCGGCGTCATTAGCCGTAATATCATTGAAATACAAAGCGGGGTCAAAAACCTGGTGGCGCAAAGCGTCTATTTAAACGGATATATCCACATGAATAAAAATACTACCAACTTAAAAGCCGAAAACATCTCGGCCGTCGGCAATGACGGCACGGCAGCCAAGTGCTCTATTGGCGGCACGGGTAACTTGATAAAGCCGACAACATTCTCTAACCCGTCGCAAACTAAGACCAGTATTACCCTGGGCTATAACAACTGTATTACACCGCCGGGCAACAGTTCCAATAGCAACTTCGATGTCTCGGTCAATCAAACAAACTTACCAAAGGTGCAATCTACCTATATTCCCTTTAACCAGTACATGGATAGCACCTACAGCAATTCGCCAACCGGCTGTAGTGAATGGACCAGCGGCGGCAGCAGCTCTTCCGTAAATATTCCAAACACTGGTAATACCAAAAAGACCCACTATCCGGATAGCGGCACAAGCGTGGTTAATTCTTGCGGTAGCTCCGGCGACCTTGCGCTTGGCTCGCGTACCTTTACAATCAAGGACCATGTTCATATTCGGGCTAACCTATGTGCCGCCAGCGCCTGTACGCCGACCTTCAATAACCCCGATACCGGCGCTGCTAACGCCAAATATATTTTCATAGAAGGCACTGTCAATTTTGCCGGTGTTCAGTCAACGCCCGGCAGCGGTCCGATCGTGCTCGTGGCCTATGGTTCCGATCCCGCCAGCAAAGCCAGCGCCTGCCCTTATGGGGGCGCAATGTACCTGGGCAGCACCGGTACGGTCAATGCACCGGCCGTTTACTTCTTAGCATCAAATGGTTTGTGCCTGGATAATACTAAATTTAGCGGTGCTCCTAACTTCGGCGGAATTTCCGGCAAGAACATTTACGTGTCATCCAGCCCGGCTTCTGTTTTTGATCTGACGCTTGACTCAACTTTTCCAATTAGCGTCGTGCCGCTAGACTTGGCCTGGAAAGCCGTGCGTTACCGGCGACTATAAGAGATAAATGTAGTATAATTGACTTGAAGTTCTTGTGCTTTTGATGGGCAAGTATGCATGAGTAATACACAAACATATTTTTACAAAGATAAACCACTTTTTGGTCTGGATATCGGCTATAGCAGTGCAAAGGTTATGCAACTGATACCGTCAAAGACCGGACACGCCGTAACTGGTTACGGCGTTATTGACTTTGAGCCGAGCGCCATTAAAGACGGCGCAATTATCGACCCGGAAGCTTTAGCTAAATCACTAAATGAGCTTTTTAATAAACGGCTGGTCGGCAGTATTGATACCCGCCGGGTAGCAATTGCGGTTCCTGCCGTCCGCACTTTTAACCGTAACATGACGCTACCTCGGCTGGACAGCAAAGATCTTTCAGAGGCCGTCAGACTTGAGGCTGAACAGTACATACCGGTACCTATCGACGAGCTTTTTACAGATTACGAAGTCACCAGAACCGGCGAAAAGGAACTGGATATGCTGATGGTGGCCGCGCCTAAGAAAATTATTGATTCGTATATAAAATTAGGTCAAATTTTGGGGCTCGATGTCGTTGCCATGGAAACAACCATTGGCGCCGCCAGCCGTTTATTTGTGCAAGCCGAGCGCAGCGACATACCGACAGTCCTTATCGATTTTGGTTCTATATCGGCCGACATTACGATTTACCATAAAACGTTGGTTGTCACGGGAACTGTTCCTTGCGGCGGTGATGATTTTACACAACTAATAGCCCAAAGTCTTAAGGTCAGTAAGCCCGAAGCCACCGTTATAAAAACGAAGTACGGGTTAGGCGCCAGCAAGCGTCAGGACGAAATTGTCAAAGCGCTGGCAGCGCCAATTGATCTACTTATAAAAGAAATTCGACGGATGATTCGCTATTACGAAGAGCGCGATGCCAGCAAAATGCACATCGGCCAGATTGTGACTATGGGCGGCGGCGCTAATGTGCCCGGGTTAAGTGAATACTTGACCAGTGCCCTGCGTATACCGGTAAGAATGTGCGACCCCTGGCAGCACCTCGATTTTGCCGGCTTGCAACCACCAAGCACGGTCGAAAAATCTATGTACGTTACGGTAGCCGGTTTGGCGCTGATGGACCCGAAAGAGATTTACGCATGATTAATTTAATGCCGCCCGAAACCAAGAACGAAATCATGTTTGCCAGGCGCAATACCAAGTTGCTGCGCTGGTCGAGCGCTATTGTAGCCGTAATTGCTGGCATTATTTTAATAGTCGGTTTTGGCTCGCTTTATCTAAACAAATCGACCAGGGCATATACCGCGCAGTTGGCGGATACTCAACAACAGCTTAAGACGCAAAAATTAGACGAGACTAACAAACGCGTCCAGGACATAAGCAGCAGCATAAAATTAGTTACGCAGGTTTTGTCACGCGAGGTTCTATTTTCCAAACTAGTACAGCAAATCGGTTCTGCCATGCCGGCCAATACCGTCCTAACGAACCTTCAGATTAATAAACTTCAAGGCGGTATAGACCTTAGCGCCCAAGCGGTGGATTATCAAACAGCCACTCAAATTCAGGTTAACTTGCAGGACCCGGCAAATAAATTATTTGGCAAAGCCGACATAATCAGTATTGCCTGCAGCAATAATGGCACCGGCACACTGAATAGTAAGTATCCCTGCCTGGTACAAGTCCGAGCCCTGTTTAACCCCAATAACCCCTTCTTGTTTATCAATGGCGGCAAACCATGAAAACAAAACAAGTCTTCTGGCTAATGTGCGGTCTGGTAATTGTACTTAGTGGTCTGACAGTTGGCGGCGTCGTGCTTGGCAACATTGTGCTGCAAAAACAATCCGCTAAATTGTATGGTCTTAAGCTGCAGAACAAAGTACTCGACGCCCAACAAACCGCCTTGGTTAAAGCTAATAAAGATGTTCAGAAATACGCCGAGCTGGAAACTATTGCAAAAACTATAGTGCCCCAAGATAAAGATCAGGCCGAGGCAGTGCGTGAAATAGTAAGCATTGCTGAAAGCAATGGAATTAGTCTTAAGTCGATTACCTTCCCTTCGTCCACCCTGGGACAAGCGGCAGTGATTGCGCCGAAATCCAGTGAAGGCACCACTACGGCACCGGTCGTTAAAGTTCCGCCGTTGACACAGGTCAAAGCCGTTGAAGGTATTAAGGGTGTCTATAGTATGGAGATTACAATTGCGTCGGACGATTTCAAGCCGGTTTCATATCGTAGTTTTCTGAATTTTCTAAGCAAGCTTGAACAAAACCGGCGCACCGCCCAGGTAGGAACTATAAGCATACAACCCAATACTAAAGCTCCCGATTCGCTTAGTTTCACAATAACCGTAAACGTGTATATAAAGCCATGAATCCCGTAAGACTCCAAAACACTATCCTTAATATCCGCACGACTGAACATATGGTGCCTGATTCAGTCGTTTACCAGTTATCGGTCTTTAAGTGGAGTCAAACGGGATGAAGTTAAATCTTGATTTAAAAAATCTAAAACCTAAACTACAGCAAATTACAGCCCTACTACGCAATTACATGGTTTTTATATTCTTCATAGCCGTAGCCTTGATATTTAGTTTTCTAGTTTTCCAGATAAATTCGCTGGCCAATCACGAACCGACCGACGATCAGGTTGATGAAAAATTGCAAACTGTCCAGCGGCCAAAAATTGATCAAAACGCATTAAATAAAATTCAGCAGCTTCAAGACAACAGCAGCGATGTTAAATCGCTCTTCCAGCATGCCCGGGATAACCCATTTCAAGAATAACGCTCAACGAATATACAATAAAACCAATGCGACTAGAAATACGCTAGCTTCAAATAGGTGCCACCAGGGTGCGTATTTAATGAAATGAAAGGTATGTTTGTGCCACTCAGGATCACCGTACTTATCGAGGAGTTCATGTTGCTCTTGTTTTGACCAGGCCCAAACTGTTTTTTGTGACTGTCCTGCTCTTTTTAAATCGTACTGGTAAAAGAACTTAAAGTATTTACGACTAAACGGGTATAGCCATGGTATGCCCCAGCCTATCCCTACACTATCATGAATAAATTGCACCATGCTAGCGGCAATAAAAAGAGGCAACCAGGCGGGTGATATAATCAATACCAAAATCCCGCCTATAGCTAAATAAGGTAAGGGGTAATGTAAAATTTCGCGGTGGTCTTTAAATGTTTTGCTTCCGAAACGTTTTATTAAAAAATAAATAAGCACGTCAATGTCTGGCAGAAGCGTAAATAAAATGCCTAGCAGCACACTGCTAGTTTGATCACCTGGGCCAAGCCACAAACCAAGCAAAATACCGACGCCAATATCTAAGAGCATGAGATTATTGTACGCTGCGAAAGCTTTTAGCTAGAGCTGGAATTGTCGACTGGTGGTGTTTCGGTAGCTGATTCTTGGGGCTGTTGCGCAGGCTGCGCGGGCGGCATTGGCGGGTTGGGCGGCAGGTTTAAGCGGTTGTTTGCCATAGTGGCGCGCAATGGATCGGCCTCGACAAATTTTTGCCTGGCATCCAATAAAACTTTGCAGTGATAACTGGGCCGCGGGCAAAAAGTGAATATAAAATTATTTTGTTCGCCGGCTGTCTCAACTACCATAGTGCCGTAATTAAACATGGTCGCAAAGACACCCTTTTGAAAAGAGCTGATATCTTCGATATTCGCCATTGATAGCTCTGAAACCTGACGGTTAAAAAGAGTACGCTGCAACACTTCGGTGATGTTCTTATTAGTTACCAGCAGGTAGTTTTGATGATAAATAAAGCCTGCCACAAATAACACCAGCAAAGTAGCTCCTACGCCCAAAATGGCTACTAAGGCGAACGCGGAGTGCAGCTGCGAAGAATTATCTTCGCTTACAAATTGGTTGAGCAATATGTACATTAAGCCCAGGGCAATCGTCATGCCAATTAAGGTTTGTAAGTACAAGCTGATAATCCCGAATGGGTGTTTGCGAATTTCAACCAGTTTGGACTCGCCGGGCCCAATGTCTTCTATTGAGCCGTAGCCGGTTTTTTTATCAGTAGGTTCAGTTGGATTCACTCTGCTTATTATATACGGTCAGGACGTTGGCAGACTATAGCAATTTGCTTTGCTTCTTATTATTAGGTTTGCCAAGGTGCTTATAGGCTTTCGGCGTGACTTTGCGGCCGCGTGGCGTACGTTCTAATAATCCGATCTGCATAAGATAAGGTTCAAAGTAGTCTTCAATGGTGCTGCGCTCGTCGGCCAGTAGTGCGGCCAATGTTTCCACGCCAACCGGACCGCCGTTGTGATTCTCAATAATTGTGTCCAGCAGGCGCCGGTCAATATTATCCAGACCGAGTTCATCAATCTGCAGCATTTCCATAGCGTCAACAGCAATTTTCTCGTCAATAATGCCATCGCCGTTAACATCTGCAAAATCGCGTACCCGTTTTAAAATCCGGTTGGCTATTCTAGGCGTTAATCTTGAGCGTTGAGCAATGAGAGCAACCGCCTCGGGATTTATTTTGGTCTTAAGAATTTTGGCCGAGCGGGTAATAATTTCTTCTATTTCTTTAGGATCATAGAAATCCAAACGATAGATGTGGCCAAAGCGGTCACGCAGCGGCGCCGCCAGGGCGCCAGCACGAGTGGTGGCGCCAATAAGAGTAAATTTAGGAATATCCAGTCGCAAGCTTTTGGCGCTAGGGCCTTTGCCCAGCATGATATCTATGGCGTAATCTTCCATGGCGCTGTACAAAACTTCTTCTACCTGGCGCCCCAGCCGGTGAATTTCGTCTATGAACAGCACGTCGCCGTCCTGTAGGTTAGTCAGCATACTGGCCAGATCCGCGGCTCTGGCAATTGCCGGGCCGCTGGAGATACGGATGTTGGTGTTCATTTCGCGGGCGATAACGTTAGCTAGGGTAGTTTTACCTAGTCCGGGTGGACCATGCAGCAGAATATGCTCTAACGGTTCACTGCGCTTCTTGGTAGCCTTAATAGCCAGCACCAGGTTTTGTTTAATACGGTCCTGGCCGATATAGCCGCTAAAATCTTGTGGCCGCAGTGTTTCTTCGAGCTTTTGTTCCTGTTCGTCGGCTACTTCGTCGTCTGGATTTACGATGCGTTCAATCATTTTTGCTTCAGTGCCTGTTTAACGCGGTCTTCAACGGGTAGAGTAATGTCAATTTCGGCTAACGCTTCTGCGGCGTCGGTAGTGGAATAACCAAGCGCAATTAGCGCCTGGGCAGCTTCGTCTTGTCTGGCCGTGCCGCTTCTGAGTATCGAAGAAATGTCGTCCGCTGCAGCCAGGCCGACTTTATCTTTAAGGTCTACTACTACGCGTTCGGCTACACGGCGGCCGACGCCAGGTGCTGCTTGCAAGAATTTTATGTCGCCGCCAGCAATGCTGGCGCGAACTTCGCTGCCGCTGCCAACACTTAGAATTGCCAGCGCCATTTTTGGCCCTACACCATTTACTTCAAGCAGCTGCTCAAATAATTCCTTGGTTGGCAAAGTAGTGAAACCGTATAAGTCGTAGGCGCTTTCGCGAATGTGCTCGTGCACATATAGTTTGGCTGTTTCGCCGAGCTTCAGTGCGCCGTGGTCTTCGGGCGTGACGTAAAAGCCGTAACCCAAGCCGCCGGCCTCAACGACAATAAGTCCGCCCAGTTTTTCTATAACTTCTCCCCGAATAGTTGCGATCATTACAAACTATTATCTCATATAAGACTTGCGCAAGCCTCATGCTTGGATGGAATGCAAGGAAGGAATAAGCAACGGAGTGAAGTGTACAAATGGTACATTGAACGAGTAGCGGAATTTCTGACGCAGCAGTCCGCCAAGAGCAATGGCGGTGTTCCGAACACAGTTCGGAAGCAGGTCATTGCGTCATGTGGCTTGTGTAGCATAGGGCGGCGGCTAAGGCATCGGCACAGTCATCTGGCTTAGGCACTTCTTTAAGTTCCAGGATTACGCGCACCATTTCCTGTATTTGCTTTTTATCGGCCCGGCCGTAACCAGTTAAAGCCATTTTTATTTGCAGTGGTGTATATTCGTGCAATTCCAATCCGGCTTGTTGGCCGCAAAGCAACACTACGCCCCTAGCCTGGCTAACGGTCATAGCGGTAGTTATGTTTTGGGCAAAGAATAACTTCTCTACGACCATTATGGCCGGTTTGGTGCTGGCAATAATATCTGATAGTTCGTCATAAATAGTACTAAGCCGGACGGCATCGTCTTCTTTGACGGGCGTACGGATAACACCGGCGTCAACTAACTTAGCTTTGCGTTTATTATCTATTTCAATTACCCCAAAGCCAAGGATGCCGGTGCCGGGGTCAATGCCGAGTATGCGCATGGCTAGATTTTTTATGCTTCAACCAAAGATAATAACCTATTAGTGACAGGCCCGAAAGTGCTGCCCCATTTATTAATATGTCCGCTACTAGCTTCTGATAGTGAATACTTATGTCACAGTCTGCAGTCGCGCCACAATCGAAGCGATACCAAAGAGGGAATCCTTGATATACGGTATGGTTTAGGGGCGGGGGTTCGCAGAACTCTGGAGCAAGATTGGAACATACTGCGGCACTCTGAACTTCGTGATGTATCTGAATGTTAACGGACAAAAAGACAGCCATCGCCAGACTACAAACCACTATTACAATTTTTGTAACCATAACCTTAGCTTAACAAATCTTCGGGGATGTCGAAATTAGTGTGGGTGGTGGTGACGTCGTCCAAATCTTCTAGTGCTTCCATCAGGCGGACGATCTTGCCGGCTGTGGCTTTGTCGGTAACTTCGACGGTATTATTAGGTATGAAGGTCAGCTCAGCCTCGATAATATCCATACCAGCCTCGCGCAAACTATCGCGTACTTTGGCA
>CAYUOI010000015.1:0-10491 GCA_964446365.1 uncultured Candidatus Saccharibacteria bacterium
ATCCGGTATTGGCACAACACTTGGTGCAATTAATTTCTTAATGACTATTTTAAAGATGCGTGCTAAGGGCATGCGCTTATTTACAATGCCGCTATTTACCTGGGGAGCGCTGTTTAGCATGCTAATGGCCGTAACTGTCTTTCCGTTGCTAACCATGACGCTGTTTCTAGTTTTCTTTGACCGCTACTTCGGCACCCACTTCTTTACGATTGACGGCGGCGGCAACGCTATGATGTATACCAACTTGATCTGGATGTGGGGCCACCCCGAAGTTTATATCATCATGTTGCCCTCGTTTGGCATCTTTTCTGAAGTAGTATCAACGTTTAGCCGCAAGCCGATTGCCCATTATAAATCAATTGTTTTTGGTATGGCCGGGGTGTCAACTATTGCCCTAAGCGTCTGGCTGCATCATTTCTTTACAATGGGGGCGGGGGCCGACGTTAACTCCGTCTTCGGTGTCGCTACGCTGATCATTACCATACCTACAACTGTTCTGGTTTTCAGTTGGATTGCCACAATGTATAAAGGCCGCATCAAATTTTCCATGCCAATGTTATGGTTCCTGGGCTTTATTGCCATTTTTGCTTTGGGCGGCATATCAGGCGGATTGTTGGCAATCCCGCCAATTGATTTCCAGCTTCATAACAGTTTGTTTTTGGTGGCCCATTTCCACAGCACGGTTGTCGGCGGCGTATTATTCGGCATTTTTGCGGGCATTAACTACTGGTTCCCTAAAATTGCCGGCTTTAAGTTGAACGAACGTATCGGCCGCTACTCTTTTTGGTGCTGGATTATAGGCTTCTTTGTAGCCTTTACGCCGCTATATGTGCTGGGATTAATGGGCGCAACGCGCCGGTTGGATCATTATGACGCTTCAACAGGTTGGCAACCTTTCTATATCATGGCTTTTGCGGGTGGTCTGATAATTATGGCCGGCGTCGGACTTCAAATTGTCCAGATTTTAGCCAGCGTCATGCAGCGTCGCCGATTATTGGATACCAGCGGTGACCCGTGGGATGCCCGTACCTTGGAGTGGTCGGTACCGTCGCCGGCGCCATCCTATAACTTTGCGGTTATACCGGAAGTCAGCCAGCGCGACGCATTCTGGGAAATAAAGCACCGTGGGCCGGTAAAGACAAAATACGAAGCCATCCATATGCCTAATAACACGGCCTACGGAATTTACATTTCAGTCTTCGCTTTTCTGTTTGGCTTTGGCTTTATCTGGCAAATCGTCTGGCTGCCAATCGTGTCTATTGTTGGCGTTATAGTTTGTTTAATCATGCGCACCTTTGACGATAAAACCGAATATACTATTCCGGCCGAGAAAGTTGAGCAGATGGCCAAAGCCCAGGCCGAAAAAGTACGCGTACTCCACGCCGGCTACGACCAAAACGAGGAAGACATGGGCCTAATTGATTTTGCCAAAGCCGTTTTGCGTGGCGCTAGAACCATCATGAAAGCTAAAAAATGAGCCATACAGAACTTACTCATGAACTAGAACACGAAGCCGCCGCAGAAGATCGGACAATGTTTGGCTTCTGGGTTTATTTAATGACCGATCTTTTAATGTTCGCCGTCTTGTTCGCGGTCTATGCTGTGCTGCGCGATAACACCCTTGGCGGTCCAACCGGCCGAGATTTGTTTAGCCCATCACTAGCTCTTACAGAAACATTGATTCTACTGACGAGCAGTTTTACGTGTGGTCTTGGCATGATTGCAGCCAGGCTTGGCAATAAGAAACAAACGCTGGGCTGGTTCATGGCAACGTTTATGATGGGCCTGACCTTTCTGGCGCTGGAGATCAGTGAATTCCACCATCTATACGCCGACGGACATACAATGCAGTCCAACGCTTTCCTGTCATCTTTCTTTGTGTTGCTGGGCACTCACGGACTGCATATTCTAGGCGGCCTAACATGGATGGCAATTACGCTATTTTTTGTTAATAAACGCGGCCTTACAAAAAGTAATGTTCGTAAGCTAACATTAGTCAGTTTATTCTGGCACTTTCTGGACATCGTATGGATATTCATCTTCACTGTCGTTTACTTAATGGCCTTTGTATCATGAGCGCTCCTAAACAAAACCAACCAACACCCGAAAGCGGCCACGGCAGCGTATCTTCTTATTTAGTGGGTTTTATCTTGTCGCTGATATTTACTGTTATTCCGTATTACCTGGTGGTACATAAAACTTTGACTGGTAATAACCTTGTAGCCGTTATTATCGGTTTTGCCGTTATACAAATGTTCGTGCAGATATTTTTCTTTTTGCATTTAGGCCGCGGTCCCAAACCGTTTTATAACATCGTATTCTTTTTGGCGACCATTAGTATTATTGCGGTTGCCGTCGGTGGTTCATTACTTATTATGAATAATCTTTACGGCAATATGTCGCCGGCGGTTGTTACCACCAGATTAGCCCAAGAAGAGAGTATTGCCCAGGTTGGTGGTAAAACGACTGGCGCCTGCGCTGAAGTAAAGGCCAGCCACATTGTGACGATTAGCAACGGCAAGGTCAGCCCTGCCATGACTAGCGCCCATTTGTGCGACACTTTGACTTTCGTTAATTACGATAATAAGCTGCGCGATATAGCTTTTGGACCCCATCCTAACCATGAAGCTTATGGCGGCGAGGAAGAGGAGCTAGTACGCAAAGGCTATCCAAAGACCATCAATCTCAACCAAACCGGCGAGTATAGGTTTCACGACCATCTAGAAGAATCGGTGTCGGGCCGCTTTGTCGTATTGCCCTGATCTAAAGACCGAGAACGGTGCCTGATAGGGCTTGGCTGATATAAGTGCCGGGAAGCTGCATTAAACCGCTAGTTATTGGGTTCGGCGGCAAAGCTGCTAGCGCACTTTTGGCGGTCGATTCATAAGTACGAACTGATTCCATGCACTTATCCAAAGCACCGCTTCTGTTCAGCAACCCAATTAGTAGGTTGTGGTCAGTTTTATCGGCCCGGTGCAAATATTTCAACATCTCGGATTTTTGGCTAGACTGCAAAGCTAGAATCACCGGTAACGTATAGGTGCCCTCACGGATGTCATTTCCTATTGGCTTTCCGTAACTAGCCGGTTCGGCGACAATATCAAGCAGGTCATCAATTAGCTGGAACAATATACCGAAAGCTTCACCGTAAGTAGCGAACGCCTGAACGGTGGTGGGGGAAGCCTGTACGTATATGGCGCCCAGCTGACAGGCGGCGGACATTAGCGCACCGGATTTTGCGGTTATTGTTGCTAAGTAGTTGCCAAGCGTTCTATTTTCGTTAAGATTATCAATTAGCTCCAAACTCTGGCCTTCCGTCATGCGGCTAAAGGCATAACTAAGTATATGTGCGGCTTGACCGCTTATTTGCGCCGCTTCCGAGCAGGCAACGGAGAATAAATAATCGCCGGCAAGGAGGGCGGTTTCTTTGCCCTCCTGCTTGCTAATAGTCGGCTGACCGTGGCGGCTGTCGGCATTATCAATGATATCGTCATGGATTAATGAACTGACATGCATAAGTTCAATACAAGCAGCTAAGTTTATGGTGGACTGATCAATTTTCCGTTTTTGACTGGCGGCCGTTGCCAGTAACAAGGCAGGTCTTAGCTGTTTACCCGAATGCTTTAGCAGCTTTTGCAAAGGCTTTTTTAAAGCCGGTACATCGCTGCCAGCCATGGTCTCCATTTGCCGGTTAACACTAACAAGATATTTAGGAAGTTCCGGCACAGCCAGCAAGTTTGCTAATGAGGCAATGCTTACTGATTTTTTATAATTAGGCATCCAACCTACTATACGCCGGACCGGCGCTAAAGGTTTATTTCTAAGATATTTTTCGCTTATGCTTACTACGCTGTGTTTGGAGTTTGGCTTTAAGGCGCACAGTTAACGAAGCCCGGGCGCGCGTTAATGAATGCCTTTCGCGCAAGCGGCTTAGCAGGATGCGGTCAAATAAATAGTCACGACCGCGCGGACTGACCAGGATGGTTAGTAGGCCGGCATTATTTGCGCCCATAATATCAGCCCTGACTTTGTCGCCAATCATGACCGATTCGTTCGGTTGACTATCCAGCGCATTAAGGACACGGTTAAAAAATTTTTGATTGGGTTTACGTATTGGCCTAATTCCTTCCCAGTAGGGCGTAAAAGCAGCTATGCCCAAGGCGGTCGCAAACCGCTTTGGCCAATAGTTATTTGTCACAATATTTATAGATTTGAACGTACCGCTGAGCTGCAAGTTGCGCAATTTGGTTAATACGTCGTTTTCCAGCTTACGGCTGCCAATCCGTCGAAGCGTCTGATCTAAGTCAATCAAAACGTGATTAACGCCGATTTGTTTAAGCTTTGTAAAATCGACGTCCAATATGCTAGGCGCGCTAAAGTCTGGCAGCATCGGAGATAATTCGCCTTTTTGTTCGTAGTGGCCATAGGCCTCAGATTTCATGCTTATATTATAGCCAGTTAGTTATCTAACTGATAGCAGGGCACCGGAAAAGCTAAATTAGTAACTATAAAAGGAGCCACTATGGATAATTCATTTCAGTCAGACCCGCCGGACGATCCGGCTGCCCCGGCCGACGATCAGGGGTCTAACATTGCGCCCGATCATCCCGCGACTGATTCCAATATTGATCCGCACGAAGCCTATGACGAGGGAATTGCCGGTGCAGCCGAGGTTAACGAGCCTAGCGACGATCAAGGTGACGCTGAAGTCTAAAGTTCTCTAGACGGCTTTATTATTTCGGGCCGAAAAATAAGCCAGGTCATAGTAGTCCGTAAAGTAGCCAAGTTGTGATTGTTCGGCACTTATAAGCGGTCGTACACAATTCTCTACGCCGACTTCCCATTCGCTTCGGTAAATATTGCGGCCAAATGACATTCGCATACCTAAAAGCGACCAGGCGTAATAAGACTGGCCTTCTTGATCATCCGGATATAGTTTGGCCAAGCCGCGGTAGCGTTTAACTTGTACATCGTCAAAATAACAGGGTAATAGTTGTTCGGCTACGGTGTCGTCAAAAGGTTCCGAAAAACGGTACGGCGGGCTAGTTTTAAAATATTCAGCCAGTACTTTCTCGAACTGACGATGGCGAGCTTTATTAAAAACGCCGCTGGTAGCTATTAATACCTGGCCGCCGGGTCTTACTACTCGTTGCATCTCGCGTAATGCCTGTTCCGGTGATGGCACGTGGTAAAGCATAAATAAGCCAAGAGCGACATCCACCGAATTTGTTTCCAGTGGCAGGTGCTGAGCCTCGCCCACTATTAAATCAAGCCGCTGACCGGGTTCACAGAAAGATTCACGTGCACCGCTGAAGAGCAGTTTATTTATATCAACACCAATAAGATTGCCGCGGTGATTGTACTGGTTATAAAAACCTCTAAGTATTTCAGCGTTGGCACAACCGAGATCGAGAATAGTTTCCGAGCCGTCCAGATTCAGCTGGTCGTGGGCTTGGGCCGTAAAATCAACCGGTGGATCGCCCAGTTTATAAAATTGTCGCCGCGCATATAAATTTAGGACCGTTTCGTATTGGTCTTCTACCTCTTGTGGCACATACCTCTCAATAGGTTTTTCAGCGGCCGACATAACTACAGTATAAAATAGAATGCTTGCAGTGTTTGTTGTACGATTGACCACCGGATTTATTTATGGTTCTATTATGGCGTGCAGCCGTTTGCAGTATCGCAGCGATTATATAGCCTCCTGATGGAGGGTGATAAACAAGTTATTAAAGCCGGCAAAAAAATCCAACCCAGCCGCAAGTATCCCTCACTTAGTCTGGTCGGCATTGGATATATTAAAAGATTTCTAGTGTCTCCGGACGGTGTACCCTCAATTCAAAGTATCTACGGGCCTGGTGATATATTCCCGTTGACGCCAATGTTTACACTGTTATTTGACCAGGAAATCTATGAGGGCCCGACTAAATATCACTACGGCGCCATGACAAACGTTGAAATATATTCTGTAGAAAATAAAACTTTAATAAAACAGTTTAAGAAAGACCCAGCGCTTTATAAGGATCTGCTGGCCCAGGCTGGCCGGCGTCTGCAATCTAACATCCAGCAGCTGGAAAGTGCCGGCTTAAAAGATACCCATCGCCGGGTTTGCCACCAGCTGGCTTTTATGGGACGAAACTTCGGGATCTTAAAACAAGAAGTAGTTGAGCTGCAGTTGCCACTCGGTGCTGAAGATATAGCTGCGCTGCTTAACCTTACTCCCAAAGAAGTGGAAAAAAGCCTGGATCGTCTGAAAGCTGATGGTTTGCTTATTAGCGAAGACAGACTAAGCCTGCCAAATTTACAGGCACTGGTAGTTGAAGCTTACAGTTAGGCAGCTCTGGCAAAATCAATCACCATGTCAGTAACCCTGGCAATGGATGCGTCATCTCGCCGGTAATTATGTTGCACATTTTCCAGAATTTCGAAACTCTTTGGCTCGCCAGCCGCCAAATAGGCCCCGTAAACATGGCTCGTACTTACTTCGTCATCGAGCCCGCCTGCAATAAATAACTTTGGCTTTTTACAAGTTCTCAAGCCGGCAATTACATCATACTGAGCCGCATCCAGAAAATAGCTGCGCGGAAGTTTAAATTCAATCTGATTGACGGTATCGTTCGGCGGTGTATCACGCAAAACTAACTCAACTTCAGAATCAGTATCTTGCGCCAGACTACCGGCTGTATGCGACATAATAGCGGCATAGGCGTAAACGTGCGGATTTTCAGGTCCAACCAGCATGGCCATGCTGCCGCCTCGGCTATGACCAGCCAGCAAGGTCGGCTTGCCGACTGCGCTGATGACCTCATTGATGGCTTTTTTATAGTTAGTCAGGGTGTAATCAGAAATCTCACTGGAGGATTCACAGGAACCCGTCGGAACAAAAGAGAGAGCAAAATTACAAATTGCCGCTAATCTATCGACCAAGCTTCGCATATGAGGGTAATCTTTAGTCTCCAAACGACCGGGTAGTACCAACGCCAGACGCTCGCTGTGCTGATCGCCTTGGGCGTAGACGGCTAGATCAAATGTTTCTGTACTAAGGGTTTTCATCAACTGAATATCATAGCAGAAAGTTACGCTTCGTGTTGTTAAGTAATTATCTCAAGGCGTGGATAGTTTGCGTTTTTAGCAATATAATTGAGCCAGCTAAGGAGGCTGAATGACTAAAATTACACCTTTTATCTGGTTCGATGATCAAGCAGAAGAAGCAGCAAACTATTATCTAACGGTTTTCAGCGACTCTAAAATTATTAAAACCACGCGTTACGCTAAATCAGCTGAAGAAATTTCCGGCCGGCCAGCTGGTTCCGTAATGACAGTAGAGTTAGAACTGAACGGACTGACATTCACTTTTTTAAACGGCGGCAAACAGCCGGGTTTTGAATTGAATTCGGCTGTGTCTTTCGCCGTAGAATGCGACAATCAAGATGAGATTGATGCTTACTGGGAAAAGCTATCAGCAGTACAGGAAGCTGAACAGTGCGGATGGTGCAAAGACAAGTTTGGCGTTACCTGGCAGATTGTACCTAATGTCCTTCGTGAAATGCTTAGTGATAGCGACAAAGACAAAGTTGAACGCGTCACCACTTGCTTTATGCAGATGAAGAAATTCGATATATCAGAACTGCAGAAAGCTTACGAAGGTTAGGCGCAGCGAACCAATCGAATTGGAACTAGACTTTTTCAGGGGCGTCGACCTTTCCAAGCTCATCGAGCATTTTGGCGAGATCCAGAGTAGTTAGCTTAGAAGTATCAACGTCCTGCTGCTTGGCAATTAAATAGCCCTGGACTATGCGCTTAATTTTTAGAGCGTCGCTACGCCAGAAATGATCAACCTCATATGGTTTACCCGGATCAAAGAAGCGGGTAGCAATTTTGATAGAACCGAAAATCGGGCCCACGCTAGCAGTAACGTTCAAAATATCCTCTATTTGAATGCTCAGTACCTCACCGGCATGCAGAAAGTTGCGGTGCGTAATGCTTAATTTGGTGCGGTCGACCGTTAAGGTATCGGGAAAAAGTGTAATAGGGAAGACCGTAGTGGCGCGTACTAATACATCATGTGAATCGCCAATAACCTTTGCCAGCTTTTCTTCAACCTTTTTCTTTTCCGGTTTGGTGCCAGCCAGACTACTGGTCTGTGCAGAAGAATTGTTGGTCTGGTTCATGCGGGTACTCCTTATTGAGCCAGACCAACTATAGCTGAAATGCTTCAATAACTCTGTGAAGAATATTGCAGCAATGCTAAACGCCTATGCTTTGACAGGAGTGTAGTCTTTGTCGGCGCTGGCAATATCCCAGCCAATGGACTGGGCCAACTCGCTTTCCACCATGTGCTTCAGTTGGGCCCATTGTTGCGGCGTAAATATACGCAACTTTTGTACGTAGCGTTCGCCCTCGGTATTGGGTTTAGGACCGAATTTACTAAACTCTATGTACTCGCGGCCTTCGCCGGTCTTGCCATGTCGGGCGTAGAACTTGTTTGACGACTTATTATGCAGCGGGATTTCCAAGTAAATTTCTTCGCCCCAAGGTAGTGTTTTGATTGGTTGATTCATGATTGATCTCCTTAAATTGACTATGCAAATAAAAAATCCACCATCGGTGGATTAGGTTTGTAGCTTCATATTTCCTCCTTGTGGCGGCATACACGAGGTGACAGTCGTGCCGCAACTTTAATAATAATTCTATGTTAAAGACTTCTACGCGAGTTGCAGTTAAATAATTAACATTATATAAAATGCTTAAGCTTGCACTAACTGGTTGGCTACGTAAAACTTAGGACAATGACCGAAACACATGAGATACCAGCCGCCAATGACGAAGATTACTTGGAACGTTACGCTCACTATCTAGCTATTGCCAGTAGTTTCAAAACGCTAATGACTGATTTGGCTACTGATGATGTCAGCGACAGTGAATATTTTGGTACTGATTTACAGCAAGCCGATCTTGATGAAAATGGCAGGTTAACAGACGACTTTCAAATAGCCGAAGGCCATTACGCTGTGTTACCGGGCCAAGAAGCTGCGGCCGATCACGCTGAACATCTGTGTGCTGCAGTGTTGCTATCCCGGCCGGACGGCGGCCGACGTTTCAATTTAACTTTGTACATGACACTGCTAGCCCCAATAGACATTAATTACTATGAAGACACACCTTTTGAGGGGGGAGGCTATAAGGGGACGGAAGATATTTTTACCAGATTCCGTATTGAGCAAGTGGAACGCGCACCAGCCGGGATCCATCCCTCAGACATAAAAATCGTAGAGGGAATTACCACTAATGTCCGTGCGCTTCAGGCTGCGCGGCGTCTAGTGCCTACTGAGTGTAAATACAGCTAGCTGTGCCTCAGCTGTAAATGCCATTAATGCGTTCACTCATTAATTAAAGTAGCCAATGGTTTACAATAAAAACATGGATAACTTTGGCAAAAATCAAAAAATCGTAATTGTAGAAGATAAACCACCCCTGGCAGATATCTATAAAACCCGCATGGAGCTTTTAGGTTACAGCTGTTTTGTGGCCTACGACGGTAAAGCGGCACTGGAACTAATTCAAAAAGAAATGCCAAACCTTGTGCTATTGGACCTGATGATTCCACTGATTGCCGGCGACCAGGTGCTGAAAATTATGCGTGCTAGCGACTGGGGTAAGAATATTCCAGTATTGATTCTGTCGGCACTAAGCGAAGCTGACGCGCCGGCTGGACTAAGAGACCTCGGAATTGAAGGCTACGCCGTAAAATCAAATCTTAGCGATGACCAGCTTGATCAGCTAGTAGATCAAATTCTAAAACCGGCCGGCCAAAAAGATGACGTCAACGCCCTGGAAAATAATCCAACCACTCCGACTACGGAGCTGTAGTAGAATTTTTAGCTGCTTCCAACTGTTTTTCTAAATCGGTAATTTTCTTTTGCTGATCGCTAACGGTTTGTTTTAGAGCGGTATTTTCTGCCTGTAGGCTTTCCGCCGACTGCTGCCCCTCTTGTACCTCGCTGCCGACTGCGGCCTTGGCCTTAGTCAGGTCAGATTCCAGCGATGAAACTTTCTGGTTCAGAGCTTTTGTTGCGTCATCTTTTGTAGTGTTTTTACCGTACGCGTAACCGGCCCAACCACCAGCTGCCAGCGCAATAATAATAAGTAATACACAAACTGCCATGCTAACTTTTTTAGCGGATTTTTTTGTCTTCGTCGGTTCGTTAGTGTCCGACATGCCTAGCCTCCAAACTAATTAGGTAACTAAACTAATAGTAGCACGGCTGGGGAAGAGGGATAGCGCACTGCGTGCTTCTCCGCTGCGACCAGGCTCGGAATAAATTCCTGCGCGTGGTCTTGCTCCGCCGAACCCCCGACGCGTCTGCTAGCGCAGCCGCCGGTGATTCGAGTCCCTCAAAGATACAAAAAGACCGCCCAAATGGACAGTCTTTTTGTATGGCTGGGGAAGAGGGATTCGAACCCCCGATCCTGGGACCAGAACCCAGTGCC
>CAYUOI010000016.1:0-10185 GCA_964446365.1 uncultured Candidatus Saccharibacteria bacterium
GGTTGCGGCGCATTAACCGCATAGTCGTCTCAAGCTCAGCGCCTAACTCTTTAAGTTTGGCGCGCACAGCCTCAATGTCGACATGCAAAAATTTAACCTCAATCTCCGGTTGCATGTCTCTATTGTAGCCGATTAAAGGTGATACTAGCGAGTAATTAGCACGTTTCAGCACTGGAGCATAAGACTAGAACGAAGCGAGCCTAGCCATTGCCAGGCATCTGTAGGTTCCTGAAGGCGGAGTTGTTAAAGCTATCATTAGAGCGAGTACGCAAAAGTGATAGCGCTGCGTTGAGCATGGTAGCGCTTAACAACTATAGCCATCAAGAACCGGAAGCGTCTGGCAAGTGGCTAGGCGCGCGCTATTTGGCGAATTCGATGGCGCGGGTCTCACGAATGACATTTACCTTGATGGTTCCAGGATATTGCATAGTCGATTCGATCTTTGTGGCAATGTCGCGGGCCAGTTTGATAGCGCTAAGGTCATCGATATCCTGCGGCCGTACAAAAACACGGACTTCACGGCCAGCGCTGATGGCGTAAGATTTCTCGATGCCGGGGAAAGCATTGGCGACGTTTTCTAGTTCTTTCATGCGTTCGGCAAAATTCTCGGCCGAGATATTACGGGCGCCTGGGCGCGACGCGCTGATGGCATCCACTACGCGGACGATCAAGGCCTCGACGGTTGTTGCTTCCATGTCGTCATGATGAGCCTCGGCAGCGTGGGCGACTTCTTCGGGCACACCGTACTTGCGGGCCATTTCGCCGCTGATGTGGTGATGCTTGCCTTCCATCTTGTGGGTCAAGGCTTTGCCCAGATCGTGGATGAGTGCTGCATACTTGGCGGTTTTAACATTGGCGCCTAGCTCTTCTGCAATCATGCCGGCAATGTGGGCCATTTCGGTACTGTGCTTCAGCACATTCTGGCCGTAAGATGTGCGGTATTTTAGCTCTCCAAGGTATTGCAAAATCTCTTTTGGTATACCAATGATGCCAACTTCGCGGGCAGCGTCTTCGGCGGCCCGAATAACATCTTTTTGGACCTGCGCCTGAGCCTTGGCAACCACTTCTTCAATTCGGCCAGGGTGTACCCGGCCGTCTTTGAGTAGCATTTCCAGAGCCTGCCGCGCGACTTCACGGCGCACCGGATCGAAAGAACTAAGAATGATCATGCCAGGGGTGTCATCAACCATAATGTCGACGCCGGTCGCACGCTGCAAAGACTGAATATTGCGGCCTTCCTTACCAATAATGCGGCCTTTCATTTCTTCGTCTTCAAGTTTAACTGCCGTAACTGTGCGTTCGGCTGTAACTTCGCTGGACATACGCTCCATTGCCTGGGTAATAACCAGGGCAGCGCTTTCTTCGGCGTTCTCTTTGGCTTCGTTTTGCATTTTACTGACCAACCCGACCAGGTCGTTTTTAATGTCGCGCTCGGTCATTTGAATCAGCTTTTCGGCGGCATCAGCTTTGGTTAGCTTTGCAATCTTTTCCAACTTGTCCTGCTGTTTCTTGCGGATGTCGCGAATTTCCTGCTTTAGTCCTTCGACTTCATCTTCGCTCTTGCGCAGGTTCTCAGTACGCTTATCGATTTCATCGAGCTTTTTATCCAGCGTTTCTTCGCGAGATAACAACCGCTGTTCAATTTCTTTGACTTCTTTGCGGCGGGCTTGTTCGTCGCGGCGGGCGGTTTCGGCCAATTCATTAGCCTCTTTACGGGCTTCTTCTATTTGCTTTTCGGCCTCTTTTTTAGCTTTAGATAATTCTTTTTTAACGGCGTCTTCGGCATTGCCGACACGCTTCTTTGATACAACGGTGCTAGCGCCAAAGCCAGCAGCGACTCCGACTATAGCCAGAATTACAGGTACCATAACGGTGTCCTTTCTATCGGTGCAGACTATGCCTTTGCAGTCACTATCACTTCATTAGCGCCGGCAATAATCTGAAAATCGAATAAAAAATTATTTAGTAACGGATTTATCCCAAAACTTGAAAATCCTACTTAAATAATACGTCCCTACGGCTTTTTCCACAACTAGGATTTGGGTGTAGTAATGTGAACCGGACTGCCGTATTCGGGCAAAACAAGCGTCTCATTTTTGCCGATTAGCAAATCTGCGATGCCTACTTGTATCCAATCTTCGCCGCTGGCGCCGACAATCGCTATTTGCAAACCCGCTGCCAGAGCGTTTGCAACCGTTAGACCGATTCTTAGCCCAGTGAAACTGCCAGGTCCTCTATAGCAAACAATTCCTTGAATGTCGCTCCACTGTAGTTTGTTTGATTTAATTAAGGCTTCTATTTTTTTATGAATTGTTTCTGCCAACTGCCGGTGTGCAGGCCAAGATTCATATGCCCGTTTCTGCTCACTTTTATATAGACCAATTTCGGCCTTGGGTTTATCGCTGCGAATTGTCAGTATGATCATAGTTTTTCCAACAAGTAAGTTAATGACTCCGGGTAGGTAATCGTAATCTCGCGGTCGTTTTCGCTCACGGCTTTAAACTGAATTGTCACCCGCTCTTCCGGCAGAACATGTGTGATAATGTCGCTCCATTCAACAGCGACCACCGCATTTGTATCATCCAATACATCGTGAAGTTCATGCGCCACTACGCCTGCGTCCTGCAGTCGGTAAAAATCAAAGTGGTGAAGAGTTAAAGTTTTACCTTTGTATTCATTGCTGATTTTAAATGTAGGGCTGGTAACCTGGTCCTGGCTGCCAATGCCACGCGCCAATCCGTGGACAAAAGTTGTCTTGCCGCCGCCTAAGTCGCTAACCAGCTCAATAACTTCACGCCCCTTTAAGTGCTGCCCGAGCCGCTCGCCGAGTTTCTCGGTATTTGCGGAGCCGGTAGAGACTGTTTGCCACGTCTGTGCGGTATTCATATGCTCCGTATAGTAGCGCGCCGCCGCCCACGCCAGCAAGCACCAGCGGATGAAGCGCCGGGGGCTGATCGTCAGAATTGGGGTCGCCATTATTAGCCTGAGCTCCGGCAACACTGCCGGCTTTTTTGCTGCTGGCAGAACTGGCACTGGTTTTTTTGGCCTTGGAAGTAGTCGTCTTTTTTGCTGGTGCGGCGGTTTTCTTGGCTGCGGTAACTGCGGCAGCCGTAAGTATATTAGCTGCCCCCGGTGTTGATGTAGTGGTCCATTGCCATTCATCGCCAAATACGGCCCAGGCCTGGCCTTCGACTGCAACGCCGTACGGTTGGGTTTCATAAATTAATTGGCCGCTGGGATTAAGCAAGCGGGCCCGGCCGCCGCTATTGGCCAGCGACAAGGGCGTGTCGCCACTAGTGAAAGTTGCATAGCCACCTGGTGCTAAAGTGTTGTCCGGTATTGAATAACTATAAGCATAGGTAAGTCCGGTCTGAATAGTGAAGCCGCGGAGATCAACTAGCTCATCGCCATAGTTGTAGATTTCTACATATTCGTCATTGGTGTCAGTGGCTGGGCTGGCCGGATTGGGCAGTAGTTCGGTAATACTGATAGTCTCAGGCTGCTCGGTAACGGGCGGTTGATCAGTACCGGTTTGCTCGGGGTCTGTATCTTTGTCTTCGGGTGGCGGCGTCTGCCAGGCTTCTTTAGGACTAGCGGCAGTAGCCGGAACAAATGGTCCCAGATTTCCATTTGGATCAAGATAGTTGCCGGTTTCATCAACCTGGCGCTGCAGGCTGCCACCAGCCGGCGGTGATGCTTTAAGGCCGTTCGGTGGCGAGTCGTTGCTGCTCCATCCAACGCGATCAACCGGCGTAGTATCCGAGTCGTTTACCATGGCTAATTGCACGCCCCCGGCAGTGTTTGAAAAATGCGGGTTATCATATATTTGATCAGGCGCAACGCTGTCTGGCGAATAGGTGCCCAGCAGAAAATATTCATGGGCCGGAACTGTTCCGGTCAGATCAATTTCGCCCGTAGGCGCCGTACTATTCCAATCAAATCCAGTCTGCATAATTTTAGTCGAGCTGAAATATTGAATTTGCCAAAGGGCGTCCAGGTTAATGGCTTGATCGGTATTGTTATAAAGTTCCACAAATTCTTCGCTGCCCGAATTAGCCGAGCCGGTCTGAAGTTCAGTAATAAAAAGACCGGGCGCTGCTTCGGCGTGAGCAATCGATATAAGGGACGGAAACAATACGGCTACTACGGCTAATATACGCAAGCTTCTTAGCATATATCTCCTTGGTAGCGCCATGCTAACAGCCGTTCTGGTTCAGTTGCAACCATTAGCTTTTTGTGTTCTTTGATATTTTTTCCACAGGCTGTGGAAGGTTTATGGTTCGCTAAGGTATTACGGTATGAGTGGTTTGGATTGGTATACTGTGGGTATGCTACAACTGATTGGTTCATTAATGGGGCGTCCTGTCATGAGCCTGCGTACCGGCGGCGAGGTTGCCACAACTCTAGGTGCCATAATCAACCCGGATAATCTCAAAATTGAAGGTTTTTATTGCCAGGATCGTCTATCCAAGCAACAGCTGGTTCTGCTTTATCAGGATATTCGCGACATAGTTAAGCAGGGGCTGGTCGTAAATGATCATGACGTTTTAGTCGAACCAAGTGAGCTGATTCGCCTAAAAGATGTGCTGGCGCTTAATTTTGAGTTGAAAGACAAGCAAGTGGTTACGGAAAGTAAATCTAAAGTCGGTAAGGTTAGCGACTATGCCGTTGAGATCGAAACCATGTACGTCCAAAAACTTTACGTAACGCAGTCAGTATTAAAAAGCCTGAGCGGCGGTAGCCTGAGCATTGATCGAAGCCAGATAATCGAAATAACCGACCGTAAAATTGTGGTCAGCGATATGCTGAATACCGCTAAGGTTGCGCCGGCAGTAGCGCCACTTGCGAATTAACTTTCATCCAGAATAGATTTTATATCGTCGTAGTTATATCCTTGACGCGCTAAGTATTGCATAAACATAAGCTTATCCGGATAACGACCGCGTTTTCTTTCAACCAGCTCGCGCAGCACTTGCCGCTCGTCAGTTTCATCTTCTGCCAGCACTTCATCGACGATCTCGTCGGCAATGTGTTTTTGGCGCAATTCCTGACGTAAACGGCGTAGGGAAGTGGGCTTTAATAAACGCCGGTTGTCGACCCACATTTTGGCAAAAGACTTATCGTCCACTAGTCCGATCTTACTTAACTTGTTAAGTATAACGTCGGCGGTAGGGGAGTCGTATTTTTTTCGTTTTAGATAGTCGCGTATTTCGCCCTGGCTTCTGGGACGGCGGGCAATTAAGGCCAACACTCGGTTGTAGGCTTTATCGATAGCAGCTTCTTCTTTAAGGCGCCCTACCGCTTCCCTATCCAGTTCTTGTCCAACCCGTAGACCACTGTTAATCAACCCTAGTTCACTCAGCCCAAAAGCAAACTTATCGTCAATAAAAATAGAGTAACGATCTTGGGCTTTGACTTGTTGTTTAATTGCCGTGATTTTCATTTAACTGTGAACTCGACAAATTCGCCTTCTGGAATTGTCAGTACCGGCAAGTTGGGATATTGTTTGAGGCTCTCCTGTTCGGCCCAATCCCAGTCCTTGTCAGTGTAGTTCTCGAATCTGTCCCGCCAGTGCGGAATACAGGTAGCTTGAACCCAGCCAAGTCCCTGCCCCATCGTCTTGTCTTGCAAATATGTGTAGGCCACGCAAAATAAATCTGCTCCTGCACTGCTACCAGCAATAACTTTGTCATCCCAAAGTTTGGCAATGTCACCACAGGCTTCCAGATTTTTCTTAAGAGTAAATGGGTCGCCGCCAGGTATATAAACAATATCGGCCCATTTTGAAACCTCCAGGAAGTTTTCAGCTGTCATAATTTTATGCTCAATTTCCCGGCCCGCCTTAAACGAGTCAAACATATCTGTATTCCACTGCGTGGTAGTTTCCCAATCCTTATCTGGTTGCGCAAATATACAAAAAGCCAATTTTACCTGCTTTGGAAAATAGCGAAATAAAACCTTGGCGAACATCTTTCCTTTGTCGTCTGCCTCCCAAGGACGCCCGCCCATCAGAATCAATCTTTTCATGACTTTATTTTACTCGCTTAGTCACTTTACTCTTCAGGATTTTGTTTAGTATCCGGTGCGGTCGTTTTTACTGCTTCAATTGCCGGCAGTATATTTGCCAATGCCTCTTTAACTTTATCCGATGGTTCAAATGAAGCTAGGGGCGCTGGCCGCGACGGCTCAAATGCAATACCCTTTTCGTTACCAAAGAATAACCGGACGGAGCCATTTTCAGGGTATTCAATGGGGCTAGCCATTATTCTTCCTTGGTGGCGGCTTCGCGGACTTTCTTTTCAATCTCTTTTAAGACTTTGGGATTGGCCTCTAGGTACGTTTTGGCTGCTTCCCTACCCTGTGAAATTTTTTCGCCGTTGTAAGCAAACCAGGCGCCGGACTTTTCAACTATGCCGTGCTCGACAGCCAAATCTAGCACATCGCCACTTTTACTAATACCTTTGTTATACATAATGTCGAATTCGGCCTGGCGGAACGGCGGCGCAATCTTATTCTTGACCACTTTGACGCGCGTGCGGTTGCCAATAATTTCTTCGCCTTGTTTGATCTGAGCGATACGGCGGATGTCCATGCGCACCGATGAATAAAACTTAAGGGCGTTGCCGCCGGTGGTAGTTTCCGGATTGCCGAACATGATGCCGATTTTCATGCGGATCTGATTGATGAATATGACGGTCGTTTTGGAACGGCTAATGACGCCGGTTAATTTACGCAGTGCCTGGCTCATTAGTCTTGCCTGCAGACCAGGCAGACTATCGCCCATTTCGCCTTCAATTTCAGCCCGCGGCACCAGTGCCGCCACCGAGTCGACGACTACAATATCAACAGCATTAGAGCGCACCAGGGTCTCCGTAATTTCCAGGGCCTGTTCGCCGTTATCCGGCTGGCTCAATAACAAGTTTTCAACATCCACACCGATACGCTTGGCGTAGGCGGGATCGAGAGCGTGCTCGGCATCAATGAAGGCAGCTGTGCCGCCAGCGCGTTGGATTTCGGCAATAATGTGCAGCGTTACTGTCGTCTTACCGGAGCTTTCCGGACCATAAATTTCGACGACCCGGCCACGCGGTATACCGCCGCCCAGCGCCAGATCCAGGCTAAGCGCGCCGCTGGGAACGACTTCCACATCGGTATGGTGGGATTCGCCCAGCTTCATGATTGATCCCTTACCAAATTGTTTTTCTATACTCTCAAGGGCAAGGCCCAATGCTTTTGTCTTGCCGGAATTTTCAGAAGTTTTTTCGTCTTTATCAGCCATGGTAACCCTCCTTCTTCTCTGTATCGCTCAGTATAGCAAACGCCCTGGCTCATAAGCACATCCGCTTTCTTAATTAAGGTGTACTACGCTAATGCTTTTCTTATATAATGACAATCAAGAATGCGTGTATCCGACACTCTGGTTGAGAAATTATTAGTTGGCGCCAAGAAGGTTGCCGACGATAAACTGCCGGCTCTTCGCGAGCAAGTCCTGGCCGAGAAGAAGCCCCTGCAGGATATTGTCGTTAATAACAATCTGATTAGCGATAAGGACCTGACTAAACTCTATGCGGCTGAAATTGACGTCCCGTTTGTAGAACTAAACGCCAAGGAGATTAAGCGCGATGTTTTGCGGCTGATTCCAGAGCGTATAGCCCGCCAATACAAAACGGTTGTTTTCGGCGTCGATCCGGACGGCACCAAACTACTGGCCATGGAAGATCCGGATGATATCCAGGCGATCACATTTTTGAAAAAACAACTCGGCGAGGCCATTAAGGTCCACGTTACTACCAGCAGCATGATGCAGCAGGCCCTCGATCAGTACCGCGGTAACATCAGTTCCGAGCTAACCAAAGTAATCAGCCCCGAAGATCAGGAAGAAGACGGCGAAGAGGAGATTAGCGAAGAAGATTTAGCTGAAGATTCGCCAATTGCCCAGACCGTAAATTTGCTGATTGAATATGCTGTGAAATCCGGTGCCAGCGATATACATATTGAGCCGCGCGAAGAATACATATTGGTGCGCTACCGCGTAGACGGCGTGTTGCGCGAAGCCAATAAGTTGCCCAAAAAAGTTGTCGGTGCCCTGGTATCGCGCATTAAAATTTTATCGAATCTAAAAATTGATGAGCGCCGGGCGCCCCAGGACGGCCGTTTTAAAGTTGAGGTTGGCGGCCTGCTTTACGCCCTACGCGTTTCGACTTTGCCGGTGGTTGATGGCGAAAAAGTCGTTATGCGTATATTAAATGAATCCTCCAAAGCGCCTACACTAGAAGACCTCGGCTATTGGGGCGGAGCACTGGCCAGTCTTAACAAAGGCATCGTTCAGCCGCACGGCATGATTCTGGTAACCGGGCCGACTGGTTCGGGAAAATCCACCAGTCTTTTTAGCGTATTAAATATTTTAAATAGTCCAACGGTTAATATTTCTACCATTGAAGATCCCGTTGAGTACCGTGTGGTGGGCACCAATCAGACGCAGGTAAATCCGGTAGCTGGTATGACTTTTGCCAGCGGACTCCGCGCGCTGCTACGCCAGGATCCGAACATTATTATGGTTGGAGAGATTCGCGATCAGGAAACCGCCAGCCTGGCGGTGCAAGCCGCTCTGACCGGGCACTTAGTTTTGAGCACCCTGCACACCAATAATGCCGCCACTAGCCTTCCACGTTTACTGGACATGGGCATTGAGCCGTTTTTGATTGCCAGCACGGTGCGCGCAGTTGTCGGCCAACGCCTAGTGCGCCGGCTGTGCGTAGACTGCCGCGAAACGTTTGTGCCGGATGCAGCCGCTTTGGCCCAGCTCGGCGAGCTATTTGGTATTGACCAGCCAGCAACGATGAAGCAAATTCATGACTTGGAAGTAAAAGCGCTGGAGGCCGGAATTGGCAAATCTAATCCATCGCAGACAAACCGGCAAACCACAGAGGAGTTAAGCACGTCGGATACCAAGATTATAAAACTCTGGAAAGCTCACGATAACGGTTGCGAAAATTGTGGCCACACCGGCTATAAAGGCCGAATGGGTATTTACGAGGTGTTGGATAACACGCTTGAAGTGCAGAAACTCATCGTTGGCAACTCTACCAGTGATGCGATTCAAGTCCAGGCAGTCAAAGAAGGCATGGTAACCATGCAAGTAGATGGATTTGTAAAATCCCTGCGCGGCCAAACATCTGTTGAAGAAATCCTCAGAGTAACCACCGAAAATTAATATGAGATTCGCTTACACTGCAATTAAAGACGGCAAGACCATCAAAGGCATAAGCGAGGCGGCCAATAAAGAAGCCTTGATAACAAACCTGCACCGGCAAGAAATACGGCCGCTGGTTATTAAAATCGATAATGGCAAAGCTAGTTTCCTGGAAAAGCTAAAACCAAAAAAGAAGGTCAAGCTTAAAGACTTGGTTCTGTTTACGCGCCAGTTGTCTACCATGGTATCGGCCGGTGTTCCTCTCACTAGAGCCTTGTCCACCCTTCAAGCCCAAACCGACAATAAATACTTCAAAGAGGTCGTAGCCGATATTACTAAAGACGTGGAAGGTGGTATTCCGCTGGGCCAAGCCTTTATGAAATATCCGCGCGTTTTCTCGGACGTTTACGTCAACATGGTTAAAGCTGGCGAAGCCGGCGGAATTTTAGACGACATCTTAAAACGGTTATCCAGCCAAATAGAACAGGACGCCAGCATGCGCAAAAAAATTAAGAGCGCCATGATGTACCCTTCGGTTATTTTGGTAATAACAATTGTGGCCTTTTTCGGCATTATGACTATGGTGATACCAAAAATTGGCAAAATTCTTAAAGATCTCGGCGGCGACAACGCCAAACTGCCAATTTACACCCAAGTTATGCTTAATTTCAGCAATTTTTTGACATCATCGCTGATAAAACTCGGTCCCATACACATACCTAACGCCATGATTATTATTGCCGCTACTGCTGTGGCGATAATTTTCCTGAGACGGTTTGTCAGGACGCCAGTTGGTAAATACAAGTTTCACGCCTTATTGCTGCGCATACCGATTATCAACAATATTATTATTAAGGTGGCTGTGGCCCGATTTGCACGGACTTTTGCATCGCTTATGTCGTCTGGCGTAGCCGTACTGGAAGCTCTTGAAGTAACCGGCGGCGCCATTGGTAATAAGGTTATTGAATCCGAGTTAACGGCGGGGGCGAAAG
>CAYUOI010000017.1:0-9919 GCA_964446365.1 uncultured Candidatus Saccharibacteria bacterium
TATTTAAGGTAACGCTTACGGTGTTTGAATCTGGACCCTGCTGATCAAGCGAATCGTATACACGCGCGATTAAATCGTTACGGCCGCTAAATAGATTGGTAATAATAGAGAAATTACCGCTTCTACATTGATCTGAGCCGACAAAAACATTATTTATAAAAAGTTTAATTAGCAGATTTGAGGGGCATATTCCGGTAACCGTAACGGGATTGTTAGTAAATACCTGTCCGTTTTTGGGAAACGTGATGGTTGCCCCTTGTGAAGGCGGTGTTCCGGCAACGGTACCTTCAACACCTACCGAATCAGAAGCCGTGGCGGCTTCGGTTACGGCAGGCCGGACAATAATCGCGCCCAGACCAAAAATGCTGAGAAATAGAATACTAAAAATGACAAGGCTTAGTCGGCGCATGAATAATCTCTGTTAGTAACCTTAGCGTACTTGGGTGTAGCCGACAAGATGCTTATGGCTTACGGCGGAAACCGCGTCGGTGCTTCCGCAACCGGCGGTATAGGAACAGTATTGCCAGGACAATCAGAGCTAATACGACGATGGCGACAATTAACATCCACAGCGGCACAACCCAGAAACTAGTTTTAAGGGCCAGAACATCTCCCCCGTTGCCGTAGGATATGCTGGCAACGGCCGTATAGTGGCCGAATGAAGCAATATTTTTAATGCTGTCGCGGAATACGCGGGTGCTTTTAGGCAGCACGTTTCCGCGCGGATCAGTCGCATTTAACTCGTACTGATAAACAACATGTCCTTTACGATCTTTAATGACTACGTTGCCAAATGGCTTTATAAAGGTGCCACCAACATTCTTAACTTCCACTCTCATACTGTCAGCTGGATGAATAAAGAAATTACTAGGGTTTTTATGATACTCGGCACTCAAATTTATGGCTTCAAGCTTTTCGGTAACCTTACCGGGAACCTGCACTAAAACAATGTGTCCAACGCTGGCTGTTAATGCCACATGCTCACCGCCGCCGCTGTTGGCCGCATTATCGGCCGGAAAGGCCTTAAAGCGAATAACGCCGTAGTAGCCGCCGGCCGGCTGATCTGGCGGTACGTTTACATGCAAAACTACAGTTTTAGTCTCGCCGACTTTTAAATTGATGTCGGGAATGGCTCCTAAAAATAACTTGATGCTGGTGGCAGCTGGCTCGGTTTCGTTAGTCAGCAAGCGCGGCGTACCAGTGTCATTATCAGCTACAAAATCATTAATTTCAGCCTTGGCAGTTATGTCGCCGCGTGTAATATTCTTTACGGATATTGTGATGTTTTCAGATTTGCCAGGGTTAACGGTCAGCTCGCTGCGGGTCGGTGAAATCTGCAAACCGCTAGCCGACTCCTGGGCTGTTGGGGTTTGCCCAAAACTTAATGCCGGCATTAACAATAGTACCGCAAGTATACTCGCGCCTAAGCCAAATAATCTTTTTACCCTTAAACTGATTTTTCTCTTTGAACTCATATGACTTGCAGACATTTTAGCATATTGTTAAAAGCTGGCCGTTGCCAAATATGTCAGAGTTGTCGTATAGACACCGGCTGGTTGGCCAAATGGAATGTTGACCAGATATGAAACCGTAAAACGATTATAGTTTGTAGAAGTTGATGCACTAATTATGGTGTCGCCAGGATGATATTTAAACAGATTTGCTTGGCCATAACCGGCAGCAGCAATTGCCGTACCAGTGCCTTCCTCGTCGTTGCCAACAGCCGGGCTGGAATTTGCCCGCAGATTTATGCCGAACTGCCCGGTACCCGGTGATGAAATAGTCGGCTGGTTAAGGGCCGGTATAACATTGTTTCCTGAGGTCAGAGTCGTGCCCTCGGCCGTGAGCGCGTAACCGGAGGCATCATTGGTGGCAGCGGCGACTTGGGTTGTGCCAGTAGCAGCTTGGGTTGCTAGCAAGTGACCTAAATTTATGCCATTGCCATTGCTGCTATCGCAACCAATCGAGACAGTTACGCCGGCGCACATAGCCAAAAACGGCGGTACAAAGGCGCTTACCGCTAAACTGGGGGCCAGCGTGAAGGCTACGGTACCCTTATCAATTACCGGGCCGTTACCGTCATTGCTGGCGTAAGTACTGATGCGTACAAAAGTTGTGGTGTTCGCCAGGCTGCCGTTAACAACGTTATTAAAGGAATAGCCAGCCGCACCGGGCACCACGCTCGCAGAGTTGCGACTGATAATAATGCTGTTGCTGCTGGTAGTGCCTAAGACAAAACCGGTCTGGCCAAATTGTGACGATAGAGTCGCGTTTGACGCATCCAGCCCAGAAGGCGCAGCACAAGTATCTTCGTATAGCGGCGTAGTGCAATATTGGAAGGCGACAGAACCGACATCATCCGGACTAACAAAATTGAATTTGAACTGATGGTCGGTTACTGCCCCCGTGACTGCTGTCGTGATAATAACCGCGCGGTTAGTGAGTTCGGCCGCGGCAGCGCGGATGGTTAAGCTTAAAGCCATCAACAGAGTTAAAACTATAGCCACCATACAACGTCGGTAATGGTTACGTATATGCACTTCAGTCATTATAAAAGCCTATGCTTAACTATACAGGCTAATAACTGAGCCTTATGCAATTAGAAAGTTGCAACGGCTATATAGTCGGCTTGAACAGTGTATGAACCGGTCGGCGTCACAATGTTTGGCGTGGCTGCAAAGCGCAGTATCAATGCCTCATTGTCTACTGCCGAGTTTGCTCCTGCTGTAGTGGTAGCTATTGTGTCTGTATTACCGTCTTCGCGCCAGGCAAATCCCTGTCCAGTTCCATAGGTGTTGGCTGAACCGGCTGTAAAACCGCTGCCGTCGTACTGAGCATTAGGAAGCAAATGGCTATTACCGTTGGTACCGTAGTTGCATGTGTACGATAAGGTTGCTTTGCAGTTGACTCCACCGATAGTCATGCCGAATTTTTCGGTACCGGCGACGAAAGCAGTCTGGGTAGTGCCGGCGGCATCGATACACTGATCGGTGTTTACATTACCCGCGTTACAGCTGGCGCCACTGACGCGCAAGGTGCCCAAATGATTCGTTCCAGTAGCCGCCTGAATCGCGCGGTAAAGAAGTGATACACCGTTACTAGCGTTTGTTCGCAGCATTGCGATACCATTTTTATTACAGTCGGCCACCGAACAGTTAGTACTTACCGGGGAGGTATTTATGCTACCTGAATCCAAGGTTCCGAGGTTAACAGATGTTCCGGTGATTGCGCTGCAGTCGGCACCAGGACTGGTTGTGTCCGCATCATTCACGGCTGTAGAGCCTATGCAGAAGTTAAGAACTTCCTGGATAAGAGCCGATACCGTCAGCGATTGAGTTGTTGAAGACGCCATCGTACCAGTGTCTACTATGCTAACAGCCGTATATGTAGAAGTAGTGTAGGTCGTCAGGCGGGAAAAAAAGGTACAGTTGGGGTTACTGCTAGCACAACTAGCGCCGCTAGGATTGGTAATGTTGTTGATCACTAGGGTTTTGGCGCCAGTGGTGTTTTCGCTGGTTGCATCAGTTCGGCTGACGCAGATAATGCTGGCTGAAGTACCGTCGCAGTCGTTAGTGTTGGCCGTGGTAACTGCAAAGTTGGTCGCCCCCGTCCAGCCTGACTGCGAACCGTAGGTACGGCTAGCTACAGTAAGACCGGTAGGCGCAGTACAAGTACCAATGGCCGTGGTGCAGAACTGAATTTTCATACCTTGTACCTGCCCGGTAGTTCCCAGCTTGAGACCAAAGGTATAGGTTACGCCTGCCTGTGAAACAACGGCAGTTGATATCTGTAATGATCTGTTGGTTACCTGGGCAGCAGATGCTCTATTAGTAATAAGCGTGGTTAAGCCAACTGTGGTTAAGCCTAGGGCTAATAAGACAAGCCCAGCTCTTTTTAATATTGAAAATTTTTGCTTCATATTTTTGTTTTTTTAACTGTTGACTACATGTATACCAGTTAAATAGACTAACCACAAGCACATTTTAATTTTAAGCCGTCAAGTTATACACAGCTTCACTATATGAAATATTTGCTTTAGTAGGTGCCAATGGCAATAAAGTCTGCTTGTACGGTGTAGGAACCAGTCGGGGTAACAATGTTCGGTGTAGCCGCAAACCGCAAAATCAGCGCTTCGTCGTCAACTGCGCTGTTTGTGCCAGTCGAATTGGCAATTTGATCAAAGGTACCACTTTCGTCCCAGGCAAAACCCTGGCCAGTGCCGTAGGTGTTAGCCGAGCCCGACGTGAAACCGCTTCCATCATACTGAGCATCGGGCAGCAGATGGCTATTGCCATTGGTGCCGTAGTTGCAGGTATAGGATGTTGTGCTCATACAATTAACGCCACCGATAGTCATACCGAATTTTTCTGTACCAGCGCTGAAAGCCGTTTGTGTTGTGCCGGCGGCGTTTATACATTGATCAGTGTTTATAGTGCCGGCGTTACAGGTTGCACCGCTTACGCGTAAGGTCCCAAGATGCTGTGAGCCAGTACCAGCCTGAATAGCCCTGTAATTTATAACCGTACCGGTGCTAGCGTTTGAACGCAGCATAGCAATGCCGTTTTTGTTGCAGTCACTGGCCGTGCAGTTAGTTGAAACCGGCGACGTATTTACATTGCCAGAGTCCAGCGTTCCTAAGTTGACGGAAGTACCTCCAATATTGCTGCAGTCGGCGCCTGGTGTTGTAGTGTCGGCATCGTTAACAGCCGTAGAGCCAATGCAAAAACTCAGTACTTCTAAAATTGTGGCCGAAATAGTCAGCGTTTGCACAGTTGATTGAGCAACCGTTCCGGTATCAACTATGCTAACAGCCGTAAAGGTGTTGGTGGTGTAAGTAGTCATGCGAGCGAAAAACGTGCAGTTGGGGTTGCTGCTAACGCAGCTGGCACCACTTGGGTTGGTAATACCATTAACAACAACTGTCTTAACAGCAGTCGTGTTTTCACTCGTTGCATCGGTCCGGTTCAGACAGACAATACTCGTAGAAGTGCCGTCACAGTCATTGGTATTAGTCGTGCTAACCGCAAAGTTAACACCCCCCGTCCAGCCGGTTTGCGAACCAAATGTTCGGCTGGCGACGGTTAGTCCGGTTGGAGCCGTACAGGTTCCAAGAGCGGTTGTACAAAACTGGAACTTCAGACCCTGCACCTGGCCGGTGGTTCCAAGTTTAAAGCTAAAGGTGTAGCCAACTGCAGTGGCTGAAGTTATGGCGCTAGAAATACTTAAAGACCGTGAATTCATCTGGGCCGCCTGTACCTGACCGACGATGCTGGCCACTATGGCAAATCCTAGTAATAACGCCAGCAAAGCAGCGGCCAACGCCCGACGGAAGCGCACAATACCTAATCGGTCCAACTGTTTCAGCTTTTTATATAATGACTGCACTTGCGGTTCCCCTCGATCCGCCCCTCATACTGCTTATCTTATTATAGGACGTAGACGATTTGAGACAAGCGTATACTTGTTAACAAGTTTAACTATTTACTTTGAAAGTTTTGAACGATATCCTTAAATACTTCAGGCCGGGGCGTGTAGGCGACATCGTTATAAAGCAGAAAATACTGTGCTGAGCCGCCCTGATGCGGCATTGTAGCCTGATAACTGCCGCCTTTAATACCTGTGCCAATTAAGATGCGACTGCTATCTGTCCAGCAAAGAAAATTGACGCCGCCCATTACAGTGTCACGCGGATTATTGGAATGAGCCAGGTAGTCCGCCGGCAATGATGTGCGGCAGTGTTGGCTGATATCGCCGGGCTGCATTTTATTGCCGGCAACTTGTACTGGTAAGACATAGGTCAGCATCAAGCGCGGTGGCAGTTGATTTACATATACAGTAAGTTCCCGCTCTACAATTTGACTTTTGAACGACCGGTAGACAAATTGCGTTGAAGTAGATTCGGCTGGAACCGCCTTCCAGTTTTTATCGGTCTGAAACGTAAAATAAGAAGTTGTAAATGTCTGGTTGGGCTGATAATTAATAGTTCTTGATTTACTGCTGTTATCGGGCCCTGAATTTTCGCCGTGTCGGTTCCAAAAAAATATTGCAAAGGCCGCCGCGGCTATGATCAAGCATGCGCAGGCAAAGATTGCGAATCTTAGCAGCCATACCCGCCGGTGCTTGCGACCGTAGTAATAACTGTCTTTTTTAAACGATAGACTCATTATTAAAAGGTGGCTATAGCAACAAGATCATGACGCATTGTATATACGCCCGACGGCGTTACGCTGCCAATGTTAAATATATAGCTGATAGTGTAATCGGTCCGACCGGAGCTGCTGTTTGATTTTGCTATCGTGTCGTTTTTTACATATTTATAAACATTCTGGGTGTCGTAACCGGGGGCGGCAAAACCAAAGCCAAATGTAGAATCCGGATACTGGGATGGATTAGCGCCAAAAGTAGTCGGACTAGTGTTTGCTTTAAGATTGATACCGAACTGCTCGCTGCCGGCACTGCTGGCGGTAGGCGATGACAGAGCATTCAGCAAGTGACTGCCGTTACTTGGCGGATCTGATACGGTAACTACATTATAACCGCTGGCCAGATAAGCCCTGATATAGAAAGTCGCCGATGTGGTGCTGGCGGCTGATGTAGAAAGGTTGCCGACGTTAATACTGGTGTTATTAAGACCGAATTCCAGAAAAGGGGCGTCAGTAGTATTAAAACCGGCTTGAATACCGAAGCTAGTACTACCAGCCTTGCCTACGGCCGTTTCGCCAGCCGACTGCTTGGCGCAATATCCTGTCGGACCACTTGAGCAGGCATTTAGTTCACCACCGGTACCAAAAAAAGTTTCAGTAGCGCAGTAGGCAGTCGAACAGAGCGTTTGAGCGTGACCAATACTGGAGTAGACTAACAGGCTGATCAGTCCTGCCAGTAAAAAAACGACTGCAATTTTTATCTTGATTGACCCCATAAATAGCAACCTTATTGTGACCCAAACCGGCTTAAACTGCAATCCGCTCATGTTTAGACATGGTAGTATTGTGGTAAAGCATAGTGGGCAGTATGGATCAAGAACCGGATAATAAACAAATTATAGACTCTCTGGAAGAAGCCGGCACCGAATCCGGCGCTCTTGACGCTACTCCAGGCTTAGCGCCAATCGATGCACAACCAGCCCAGCCGGCCGCTCCGCAGCCGGCAGTAAGAATAAACCCGGCACTGCGTTTACGCAATCTTCTAAAAAAATTCAATATTTATTTACTGATATTTTTATTAATGGTTGTAATTGGCATAGTAATCATGTTTGTTTCTATTCAACGCGGTCGTAAATCGAATACAGCCACGCCTTTAACCAGTCAGAATTTGACAGCCGACACACTCAAACAACTGCAGGCCGGCCAGACAAGTGTAGGCGATCCAAAACAGATACTAAACATTGAATCAAACGCCGTTTTTGCTGGTACTATTCTGGTTAGGCAAAGCTTAGATGTGGCCGGTGATATTAAAGTCGGCGGTAGTTTTAATTTCACGAACTTAAAAGCCAATGGTACGAGTACTTTTGACCAGCTACAAGCCGACAACATCACAATCAGCGGCAACGCCATAATACAAAAAGGCTTAACTGTTAACGGCAGCGGAAGTTTTGCCGGTCCCCTTTCGGCTCCGTCCCTGAACATTAACAGCCTTAGACTAAGCGGCGATCTACAGCTTAACCGACATATAGACGCCGGCGGCGGCACACCTATTAAAAGCGATGGCGGCGCTCTGGGCGGCGGCGGCACCAGCTCAGTCAGCGGTTCCGACACGGCTGGAACTGTGACCATCAATACCGGCAGTGGTCCGGCGGCCGGCTGTTTTGTAACTGTCAGCTTTGCCCAGAAATTTAACGCTACACCGCATGTAGTTATAACCCCTATAGGTTCTGCTGCAGCCAGCTTGGATTTTTATGTCAACCGAACCAACACCGGCTTTAGTATTTGCACGGTTAATGCGGCACCGGCTGCCAGCAACTTTGCCTTCGACTACATTGCCATCGATTAATACGAGACACCCATGCGCGGCCTGAAGTTCAGACGTCCAGAAAAACGACGACTTTGTCGGTTTTGACGTGCATAATACCTTGTGAAATTCGAATCTTTTGTTCGCCGCGAGCCCATTCAATAGTAATATCACAGGCGCCGAGCAGCGTCATGAAGTTATGGTGGTGCGGCAAAATATCAAAAGGACCAGTAGCATTAACGGCCGTAACACTATATGCATCATCATCAAAGTAGGTCTTAAACGGCGAATAAACCTTAACATGCATAACTGGTTTATTGGTAGCTACAGCAGCCATACTAGACGATTATTTCTTCTATGCTTTTTAACGTATCTTCACGGCTAAAGTAATCACCCTTCACACCCGAATACTTTTCCATGACGTGGATATTCTGAGAGAAATTCTGAATCAGCTTCTTAGCTTTGGCGTAGTCCGAGCGGTCGGCGGCGCTTAGCTCGCTCTCGCCAATAATAGCAATAATGTTTTTGAGTGAATCATACTTCTGCAACAGGGCCTGTACCTGCACGCTCAAAAGATAGTGGCGCTCACCGACGATTTCGGGCGTTAGCAGCGAGGAACTGGTTTTGGACAAATCTACAGCCGGCCGGATTCCCTGCTCGGCAACCGTTCTGGATAACACAATAACCGAATCAAGCTCGTGCTGAATCATTTGGACTGCCGGGTCGCTGAGGTCGTCAGCCGGCACATAAATTGTTTGCACTGATGTAATTGAACCATTCTGGTTAGAACTTAAGCGGTCTTGTAGAATTTTAATATCCGAGAAAATGGTCGGCTGGTAGCCGCCCTCATTTGGTACACGGTCGAGCAGCGTAGCCAGTTCATTCCAGGCCTGAACGTAGCGGTACATATTATCTGCGAAAAATAATATGTCTTTTTTCTGTTCGTCGCGGAAGTACTCTGCCAAAGTGGCTGCCGCCAAACCCACCATTGCCCGCTGGGTCGGGTTTTCATTCATTTGTCCTAGAAACAAAACCGTGTTTTTAAGCAAGTCGTTTTCTTTTAGGGTTTCGTAAAGTTCATGGCCCTCGCGAATACGCTCACCAATACCGGCAAAGAAACTCAGCCCTAGCTGCTTCATGGCCACATTATTAATTAGTTCCATGGTAAGGACGGTCTTGCCGACGCCTGCGCCGCCAATAATACCTATCTTGCGGCCCTTCACGAACGGCGCAAAGAAATCGATCACTTTAATGCCGGTATCGAGCAGCTCAGGTTTACTAATAGTAAACTCCGTGCTGCGAGGGGGTTTAGTTAAGATGTCGCGGGTGGCAGAGGTTTTGGGCTTAAATGGCTGCCCATCTATGGGTTCGCCGATGGCATTAAAAATTCGGCCAATGGTTTCTTCGCCAACCGGTATCTCTACGCCATGGCCCGTGCGGTTAACGACCATACCTGCCTGCAAACGCCTATCAGTTCGTATATTCAAACAAACGGCCAGGCCCAGCGGCCTTAAGTGTTCCACAAATAATTTTGTGCCAAAGCCGTTGTCCACTTCCAGCACTTCACCAATTTCTGGCGCGCCGTCATCAAATTGCACCCAGACAACAAGATCTTTAACAGCCGAAATATAGCCTGGCTTCATGATGTGCCTACTCTCTTGAAGCCAGACACAATTTCACGTAACCGTTCATCTTTAAGTGATCGCTTGGCGTGATTGTAGGCCAGACTGGTTTCGTCCATCAGGTCGCGAGCCGTTTCGTGGGCCCGAGACATGGCTCGAAAACGCGAAGCATATTGGGCCAGTTTTGATTCCAGGATTAGCTGGCTGAGCGCAATGTGCATCATTGAACGCTCCAGGTGGTCTACGACAGAAAAAGTGCTAGGCTCGAAAATGTAATTTTGCTCGGTAATTATTTCTTCGCTGCCGCCGGCATCTTTGGCCTGTTGCTGAATGGCCTTGCTGATTTCAAT